>JAESTY010000042.1 GCA_016763355.1 Immundisolibacteraceae bacterium | reverse complement strand
CTCTTCCCATCTATCGATCCTAAGCAGACTCGTTTGCCAAAAGCCTGGCACGCTTTCAACGCTTACCGCATAACGCCCACCGATACCTTACGTGTGATCGAAAAAAGTCGAGGGGATCCGCAGCCAGCCAGAAATCAGCTGTCTTTATCGAGACAGATGTGGCTCGATTTTGACGGTAGTTTTTACACAATCGAAGATTCGATCTCAGGCACGATGAATCGTGATTGGCGATTAGAAATTGACGGGGATTATCAACTTGGCCGGGTGAGCGCTAAAGGCATTCCTCAGCTGATTACGCGAGGCAACCCAAGCCAGTTAGCCGGAATAGAGATTCGTCAGCGTAATATCGATATTTCAGCCGTTAGTCGATTGTCAGCAGATATTTCAGACCCTGCAGTGGGTTGGTTAAATGATTTTGATAAAGCCGATATCACTTTACACCTACCGCCTGGCTGGCGGCTGTTTTCCGTATCTGGAACCGATCATGCTACCGCGACCTGGGTCGGCAGTTGGGATCTATGGGACATATTTTTGCTGTTAATTATTTCATTGGCGGCGCTTCGGCTTCGCGGTGCGGCAACTGCTTTACTGGCACTAACGACCCTGGTGCTCACCCACGGGGAATCTGGCAGCCCACTGTTTGGTTGGCTCAACCTGTTGGCAGTATTAGCCTTGCTGCCGTTATTGCCGGCGGGGCGGGCACATCAGTTTTTTGATCGCTACCGCTGGTTAAGTGTGTTGGCGCTGGTTTTAATGATATTGCCATTTAGTGTCGATCAGATTCGTCAGGGAATCTATCCTCAGCTTGAGCGACCCTGGCAGCAGGTGCATCAGCTCGACCGCAAACTAAGCAGAGTTGGGTCACCCCAAACAGCACTTGCGAAGAGCCGTAATAGTTTAGAAATGCCGGATATGCAAGAAATGGCGGATATGGCAGAGATGGAAGATTTGGCATTCGATAGCATTCAATCTCCAGGATTATCCAAAAACGACCTCATCATTTCAGCGGATAGCACTCTGTCAAGCAAATCAGAGCGGTCATTGCGGTCACAGGATCCAGACATTGCGACACAAACTGGTCCTGCCATTCCAGAGTGGCGCTGGAATCAGTCTCGGTTGACCTGGAGCGGCCCCGTAACCGCTGACCAACCCCTGCAGATCCTGGTGTTTCCACCCTGGTTCAATTCGACGTTGTCTTTTCTGCGAGTTTTACTACTGGGGACGTTATTAGCTGCTTTACTAGGTTTGGGTTACAGACCTCAGAAGGGATTCTCTGGGCCCAGCTTTGCCAACCGTTCAGGGCTATCTGGAATCGCGATCATCATCGGCTTCGCGTTAATGACCCTGCCTACCAGTCAGGCAGTAGCTGATTGGCCGCCCAAGGAACTGCTCAGTGAGCTAGAACAGCGATTATTAGAAGCGCCAGAGTGCCTGCCCAGCTGCATAACCATTAGCCATGGAAAACTTGTTACCGACCCTCAGAAGATGCAACTTGAGCTGTGGGTGGACAGTCACGACTCGGTGCTTATGCCATTACCAATGGCGACAAAAAAAGCCTGGTGGATAAATCGAATTATGGTCAATGGCAAGCCAGCCGCTGCCATAGAACGGAATAAAAACAAGTTAAGGCTGGCTTTAACAGCTGGCCATCATCACATCACCCTCAGCGGGCCGTTAAGCGACCTGCAGGAGTTACAGCTTAATTTCCCTTTCCCGCCTCATAACCTGGAATTGAACTTTCGGGGTTGGAAAGCTGCTGGGCTTGTTGATGGTCAGCTGCGAGGTAATTCGCTGGGATTGCAGCGCACTCAAAAACCCAATCTATCCCAGCACGCTGCTGATAAAGCCACCAACAAAAAAACCATGGCACCAACTGACATACCGACTCTGGTCAGAGTAGAACGCAAATTACAGCTGGGACTTGACTGGTACGTTGAGACTACCGTCAGAAGGATTGCTCCACTCAGGGGAGCGATCAATATTGATATCCCGCTTATTAAAGGCGAGTCACTTACCTCAGCAGGGTTTCAGGTCAAAGATGGCAAGGTGGCCGTGACGCTCCGTCCAAAACAACTTTTTCAAACCTGGCGCTCCAATTTAGAGAAAACTGAATCACTTTTACTCCAGGCAGGTCAAGACTCTCGCTGGGTCGAATCCTGGACCGTTAATTCAAGTCAAATCTGGAAAGTTGAGGCGCTGGACATTGACGGAATCGCAGCCATACCGCCGATTAAACAACAACTTAACCGATCAGCGAATCAGTGGCAGCCACAATGGCGTCCATGGCCTGGAGAACAGCTACAACTTCAATTTATGCGTCCCGCTGGGGTCGATGGTCAGACATTTACTATCGATGCAGTCAAACTCAAACACACGCCGGGTAAACGTCAATCGAAAACCCAGCTAAGCCTTAACCTGAGATCCAGCACCGGCATTGAGCACCCACTGGAGTTGCCTGAAGGAGCGCTCCTGGAAATGGTTAAGATCGATGGTAGACAACTGCCGATCAGTGAACAGAAAAATCGCTTGCTGCTGGCAATAACGCCAGGAAGTCATCAGGTACAAATACACTGGAGCCAACAACAACCGCGGCAATGGCAAACTGAAACCCCTTCAATGAAACTAGGGGCTGCGAGCAGCAACATCGATTTGTCGCTTGAGCTACCGCGCGATCGGTGGCTGTTATTCCTCGGTGGGCCAAAAATTGGACCTGCGCTGCCTTATTGGGGCGTTTTGTTTGTCATTCTATTAGTCGGCTTCGTCATCGGCCGGTTCAGCAGTCGACAGGCCGATTCATCTGGCCAACCGCCACTAAAGTCTCGCCACTGGATGTTGCTGGGACTAGGTATGAGTACTGGAACTTTTCCTGCCATTTTGCTGATAGTCGGCTGGTTTTTCCTGCTTGGCTGGCGCGGTCGATTGACACCGCAAAGCTATAGCATAAGACGCTTCAACCTGATTCAGGTCGGGCTAGCCCTGTTGAGTATTGCGAGCATTACCGCCTTATTAGGTACGATTCCCTTTGGGTTGCTGGCCCAGCCAGACATGGGCGTTGTGGGCAACGGCTCCAGTCGCTATTTACTGAACTGGTATCAGGATATCAGCAGCAGCGATCTACCCAGCGCCTGGGTGATTTCATTACCGATGTGGGTTTATCGGCTGGCTATGCTGGTCTGGTCACTCTGGCTTGCCAATGCGCTTATCGGCTGGGCCAAGTGGGGCTGGCAGGCCTATAGCCATCAGGGACTTTGGCGAAAAGCCAACCAGATAACCACAGATGGACAAACCACCATTGAGAGTAATAGCGCTAACAATGAATAACATTAAGCCCCTCGGCAACAGGTCCCTGGGGCTTTAATTGAGTGATTAATAATTAAGTAGCGATCAGTGCTGGGCGATCCAGAACGCACTCAACCGGGTTTGATTAGCTGCGCTAAAACTCATCCCAGGCTTTACGCTGAATTCGTAGCTTTGGCAACAACAGTCCAAATAGAATGCCGATGACGACCACACCGCCACCGTATAGAAACCAGCGTAAACGATGATCATCTGTGAGCAGCCCGACCTCTTCAGTCAGCTCCTGGTTAGCCGATCGAACCGACTCAATTTCCAGCACAAGTAACTGGTTTTTTTCATTGATAGCGACCGTATCCGCAGTCTCGGATTGCAGTTGCTGCAGTCCACTGGCCAACTGATCTCTTTGCTGGGTCAATTCAGCGAGTTGCCGCGCCTGAGACTCGGTTAACGGTTGTAGCTCGCCAAGTTTCAAGCGCACATCAGCTAGTTGCTGATTTACGGTGACAAGCTGAACACGGGCAATCGGTTCTGCAAGTAGAAACCGACTCAGTGCCCAGCCACTGGTGCCATTGGCCATTCGTATCTGCGTATAGCCACTACTGGCGTTAGTCTGCAATATCTCGACGCTGGTACCGCTTGAGATAGTGGTTATCACCCCGTATTCAGTACTTTGACCCCGACGCACTGTAATCCGGAGTTCATCAGAGACGTAACCGGTTTTAGCCGCCAAACCGGCGGCCATCACCATTAACATTGTTCCAGCGACGAACTTACTTAAAAATCGCAAGCGCGTCTCCTACCAGGGCCGGAGTGCCTGTATTGGAGACAAATACAGGGTTTAAATCGAGTTCTTTAAGGCTATCCCGATGGTCATAAACCCACTGGGAGACATTGACCAATAGTTCAAAAAAGGAGTTATCTAGTGGCGGTTGTCCACGGTAGCCTTCAAACAGGG
>JAESTY010000041.1 GCA_016763355.1 Immundisolibacteraceae bacterium | reverse complement strand
GCTAATAGTAAAGCGGCGGGTGACCCGGCCAATGGTGCAGCAATACAGGGGTTGATGGCTGCGGAAACCATGCTTACCGGCAGTCTCGGTAAGCTGTTTGCGCTGCAGGAGAATTATCCGGATCTCAAGGCAGATGAAACTATGCAGCAGCTGATGGAGGAACTCACCAGTACGGATAACCGGGTCGCGTTTGCCCGCCAGTCTTACAACGATTCGGTGATGGACTACAACACCACTCGCGAGATGTTCCCGAACAACTTTATTTCCGGCCCGTTTAAATTTCTCCAAGCGGTCCTGTTTGAGATTGAGAATAAAGAGGAACGCATCGCACCGAAAGTTTCCTTTTAGGCCTGTAGTGGGTCGATGAATTTTTTTCAACATCAAGATCTTGCTCGGCGTCAGAGCTATCTGTTGATCTTCCTGTTTCTGCTAGCAGTCGGGGTCATCGTTAGTGCGGTAAATCTGGTCGTTGCCTACAGCACCATCTATGCAGGTGGGCAGTTTTTTGGTGTCACTGCTAATTCCTTATCGGAGTTGGGTAGCGGGTTTTATACCCTGGTGACCCTGGCAACCCTGACGGTCATCTTTGGTGCAACCCTGTGGAAGTTGGCGCAAATTTCCAAAGGTGGTAAGGCGGTTGCCGAGATGCTCGGTGGCGAACGAATTGATCTTGCCACCGGAGAACCGGCAAAACGGCGGCTAATTAATGTGGTTGAAGAGATGGCGATTGCATCTGGCACACCGGTGCCTGCGCTCTATCTGATTGAGGCCCAGGGGGTCAATGCCTTTGCCGCGGGCTTCACGCCGAGTCAGGCGGTGATTGGAGTGACTCGGGGCACGATAGAGTTGCTTAGCCGAGATGAACTCCAGGGGGTCATTGCCCATGAATTCAGCCATATATTGAACGGCGATATGCGCCTGAACATGCGTCTGGTTGGTGTACTGCACGGGATTTTGGTGATTGGTCTGTTGGGCCAGGCGATGATGAGAGGTACCTTCAAACGTAGTCGCTATCGATATCGGCATCTGGATAGCGACCCGGCGCGACGGCGGGGTAGTGGTGGATCGCCGCAAACCTTCCTGGCCGGTTTGGCGCTGATGTCGGTTGGCTACATTGGTCTTTTTCTAGGTAACCTTATTAAGGCGGCGCTGTCGCGGCAGCGGGAGTACCTGGCTGACGCTTCGTCGGTGCAGTTCACCCGCAACCCGGATGGAATCGCTAATGCATTACGAAAGATTCGTTTGCACGAATCTGGTGCTTTGGTTGCCACGCCGAATAGCGAGCAGATGAGCCATCTGTTTTTTGGTCAAGCGGTTTCAACCGGTTTAATGAACCTTTTTTCTACCCACCCGCCTTTGAATGAGCGCATTTTGCGTATTAAGCCAGGGTTTCCGATCGATCACGATCCGCTTCCAGGGGCCGGTATTGAGCACCTGGAAGGGGCCGGAGAGATCCCTCGCTTTAGTCAGTTAGGTGACACTGAGCCGGTTGCTGGAATCTCGGCGCTAAGTTCGGCATCGAATGCCATCGTTGGCGAGTTGACTGCCGATCAGGTAGTGGCACTGGTGGGAACTCCTCAGGCCGAACATCTCAATCAGGCTCAACTTTTAAAGCAGGCGATACCGCCAAAATTTGCTAAACAGATTCATCGGCGGCCAGGCGCGCGGGCATTGTTAATTGCGTTAATGCTGGATCTTAGTCCCGAGGGTCGTCGTCTGCAGTTCGGCAAGCTTGAAATTGATCAGGATACCGACTTTATCGCCCTGGTTCGCAGCACTTACCGGCAACTAAGTCAGTTACCAGGCCAGCTCAGGTTACCGCTGTTAGATATTGCCCTGGCGGTGTATGCCAGTGACAGCAAAGACAATATCCGTACGCAGTTAAAATTGATGCGCCAGGTAGGTCTTTCGAGTGAGCAGTTGAGCTTAGGCCAATTTGCGGTGTTTGCGATCGCGCGCGCCCAGCTACTTGATCAGAAACGACCTGGCAGGGCTGCAACCTATCGTCGTATAGAACCGCTAATGGCTGATGTACATTTGGTTATTGGTCTGTTGGCACGGGTGGGTCATGACAATGAGCAGGCTGCAAAAGCTGCCTTTGTTGCTGCGATGGCGCAGTTTAAACAAACCGATCAGGAACTTCCTGATGCTGGCGCAACCAGCGTGGGCCAACTAGAAAAGAGTATGCGCCGGCTTTGTGGGTTGGCGCTGATGCCAAAAATGGCATTGATCGCTGCGCTGGCGACTACCGTTTTGCATGACCAGCAGGTACGGGTTGAGGAGCTGGAATTGTTGCGGGCTATCTGTGAGATACTCGACTGTCCATTGCCGCCCTTGTCTGTATAGGTATTTGGTTCTATAAAAATTGCCCGGTTATTTTAAAAACACTGTTGAATATGCAAACCGGTTGGATCGGTGAGCGGGTGGTTTTCGACAAATTTTTAATTTTTCTAATTATAAAACTCAATAACAAACACTAAACCTATGACCAGTCTGCTTCCTTTCGTGTTACCGCCGCTGATTGGCGCTGTCATTGGTGGTGTCACCAATGACGTGGCTATTCGCATGTTATTTCGTCCTTATGCGCCCATCTATATTGGTAAATGGCGGTTGCCATTGACCCCGGGCCTGATTCCTCGAGAACGCAACAAGATTGCCGAATCGATCGCCGAAACCTTTGTCGCCCATGTGTTCGGAGATAACGATGTTGCCGAGCTGTTTTTAACTGAGGATGTTAAAACTCAGCTCAAACAACGCGTTGATGATCTGATCGGTAAGCTCGGTGGCATGCTCGATATCAGCGATGCGATGCTGGGTATGGCCCGGTCTATGGCGGGTAATTATTTGATGGCAGAAATCGCCAAGGTGGCAGAGAACGCCGGGGGTGGTAGCGAGGCTGTAAAGCTGCGGATTCAGGCAAAAATTGATGACCTGGACGTGGCCACTCTGGAAGAGCTGGTGCTTGGTTTTTCCCGTAAGCAGTTTCGTCATATCACCTGGTTTGGAGTGCTG
>JAESTY010000040.1 GCA_016763355.1 Immundisolibacteraceae bacterium | reverse complement strand
TCTGGCGAGTGAAATTATCGATGCAATTCAATACTTTGAGGCGCAAATCTGGCCGCTGGACGTCAATCAACCAGATGATGGAGCCGCTGTTCATCTGGTTGGGGCGCAATTGACGGCAGTCCGGCTGTGACCGGGCAACGATAGTAGCTTGCCAGCCTGAGTTGTCAGATCCGGAATAACTTAGGGTTAATGGTTTGGACACCGAATCATTAGTGTTGTTGTGATCTGTGTGTGGACCATTGTCGTGATCGGTTCTGGCCTGATCTGCTAGGTTTAATTCGTCTGAGGTTTCGGATTGCTTCGATATGGATTGGTTGTCTTCCTTATTAGTGATATCTACAAGGGAAGCCAGAAATTCTGAATTGGCTGGATCGTCTATGCCGACTACCAGCAGTTCTTCATGGATAACTGGCCTGGAAGGCAATCGATTGGGGCGGAGTGATTCTTCAATGACTTCCAGTTTGTCGAGAATTTCATCGATCGACTGGGGCCGGTTACGCTGCTGCTGACTCAGCATAAGGTCGACCAGGTGCAGTAACTCATCAGAATACCCAGCGGGCATCAGTGAGGCTAGCGGTACGTAGGTGTCCCTGCCATCGTTGTCGATTGAGCCTTGTCGAAGAATGGACCGTCGAGGAGGTTTGGTAGTGATACAGCGGTAAATCGTTGCCCCCAGCGCATAGATATCTGATGCGGGACCGATGGTCTCGTTGGTAGTTAGATATTGCTCAATCGGTGCATAGTGGGGCGTCACCACTTGAATTTCGGATAGGGATTCGATATCGCGAGCCTGGGCGCCGCCAAAATCAAGCAGCATCGGCTCTCCGGTTTCGCGGATATAAATATTGGATGGCTTGATGTCGCGGTGCACGCAATCGGCTTTATGAAGTTCTCCCAGGCCAAAGAGTACCGGCTTGACGATCTGAATAAGTACGGATTCCGAAACTGGATAAAAATCTTCCCTTTTCATCAGGGATGCCAGGTCCTGGCCGGGTTCATACCGCATAACGATATAAGCTGTACCGTTAGCGTAAAAATAGCGCAGCACGTTAACGATATTGGCGTGATTGAATTTTGCAGCTATACGAGCTTCGAGAATAAAGCGGTTTTTACCGTCTTCGAAGGCATCCTGGTGTTCTTGTATTTCGCAGCTTACTTCCCCGGCGTCACTTCTCGAGGAGATATCGGCAGGAAAATATTCTTTAATGGCCACTGGCATATCGAGTACGTAATCAATGGCTTTATAGGTAATACCAAAGCTGCCGGTGCCGAGCAGGTCTTCAATACGGTAGTCATAAATAGTGGTGTTTTTAGGCAGGCTACTGCGCTTGATTTTTGGGCTGTTCATCGATTTACCATTAGCGCCTGGCAAAGGTTGGGCGTAACCCAAACAGGGATTTTATTTTATCGATAAAGCTATTTGTTGGGTTGGTGGTTTCGGGTAATTGGATAACTTTGTGTTCCCCGCTGTCTGTTTCCCGGAACAGCACACCTAGTAGTCCAGCTGCGTCAGCGGCTGCGTAAAAGCTGTTGACCTTCTCCAGGGTGATCTGCAGAGAAGTTGCGGTAGCGATCAGAGACATGGGATGGGTTAGCCATAATGCCGCGATACGTAGTTCATCATCACTGTGGGGCAGCCGGCTAAAGTTTGGCCAGCTGCGGATATATACCCGATCAGCATGCAAATCGAGTCCGGGCGGGGTTTTACCGGCTGCCATCACCTCTGTTGCTTTCCACTTCAACGCGTCTATGTTGATTTCGAATCCGTCACCGGCCTCCTCAAAAGCGAGTGTTTTCTCTCTGTCGGTGAGCGCCCAGTATCTGACTGCACCATGAGTCGGTAGTTTTTCCAGTGCTCTGATCAGGTTGAGAGGGGTGGTGTTGGCGTACACGACCTGCCCGGGTGGTAGCAGGATTAGGAAGTGATGTCGGTCCAGCTGAATTCGTACAGGCTGATTGACTGCCTGTTCAAGAGCGTCTTTTAAGGTCAGCAGTAATGGCGATTGATTGATTGCAGGAGTCATTAAGGATGCAAGAAAGAGTGCAAGTAGTGTAATTGACTGATGGCTGAATTTATTCGAGGCAGATCATTAGCCGCGGTTCAAACTGCTTCCATGATACCGGGATAATGTAGGTCGCATTACCACCCGGAAACGTGACCTGGTGATTACCGCCGGCTAATACCACAGGCACCGAGATCATAAAATTTTTGCCGTAACTGCGGCGCACGTTGCCAGAAATAGTGTTGGCGATTTCGCCGGTGATATCGGCGATATTTGCATCACAAAAGTCAGTCTCTCCCATGGCATCGAGGACGTTTTCCAGCATTTCCCGAGAGCTGGTGAAATAGACAAAGCCTTTACGGCTACCCGATACGCCAATCATGCCGGTGTATTCCAGTGAAGGATTTTCGGTGGTACGCAGATAGGGCGCACCCACCACCGCTTCCTGGCCGGTGATGTGATCAAAATAGTGTGCGGTGCCATCAATGAAAGCCTGCAGGTCGTGCTGTTCGGTCTGCTCGAGGGTCAGGCTAGTCATCTTCTAATAGCTCCAGGAATGCTTCGTTAAGTTCTTTGGGGTTAAAAGGTTTGCTCAGATATCCCTGAGCACCCTTGGACAGGGCTTCGATAGCTGTGGCTTTGTCGGCCAGCGCGGAAACCACCAGAATGTGGACCTCTGGATTGAGTTCGATCAGCTCTTCAACACATTGCACGCCGTCCATTTCTGGCATGGTGATATCCATTGTCACCAGGTCTGGTTGAGTTTCTTTGAATAGCTCGATCGCTTTGATGCCGTTACCAGCAACCCCGACAATATCAAGATTATCAAGATTGACTGCCCGCTCGATAGAGCGTCTTACCACGTTGGAGTCGTCAACAATCATCAGCTTTCGATTCATTGTATTGGTTGCCCTGAGGTCATGCAGCGTTGGAGATCGGAGTGACGATACGGAACTCGCAGAATTTACCCTTAGATGTTGAAACCTTGACCCGGCCATTCATTCTCGCCACGTTGGTTTTAACCACATCCATACCAACTCCACGGCCAGCGTCCTGATTGGCTTCAACGACTGTGCTGAAACCGGGTTGGAAGATAACCGAAATTGTCTTTTGGGCATCCCATTTAACAATATCCTGTTTCGGCCATTTGCCGCTGGCGATGGCGCGAGCACGGATTTTGTCCAGCTGTAGTCCCTGACCGTCATCCTGGACTGCCAGCATCATATTGCGCTTGTCGTCGATCCAGTTCTGGATGCGGATGGTTGCCTGTGGGGACTTGCCGCGTTGCTGCCGAGCTGCAGGGGTTTCGATGCCATGACTGATGGAGTTGCGCACCAGCTGAATAACCACGCCAAGCATCTGCTCGGTATGGCCCGAGGGGATCAGAGTGCTGGTAAATCCAGACCAGTCCTCAACGGCCTGTTTGTTCTGGCGAGCGCAGACCTGCTCGG
>JAESTY010000039.1 GCA_016763355.1 Immundisolibacteraceae bacterium | reverse complement strand
TTCATCTACGCCCTCAGGCATTGCTACAGCATTTAACTGTGGCAATCGAACAGCCTCATCCACCACGAAAGTAAGTCCCATAGCCTCAAGACCTGCTTTTAACGCATTATGATGATGTTTATGACGAGCCCACGCATTCTCTAACCCTTCTTCTCTAAGCAACAACAATGACTCATGAAGCGCATACAATGCGTTAATAGGCGCCGTGTGATGATAGGCACGTTTTGCACCCTGCCCCCAATACCCCATAACCAGATTTAGATCAAGAAACCAGCTTTGCACAGGCGTTTTGCGGGCCTTAATCATTTCAACCGCTTTATCATTAAAACTAACAGGTGATATTCCTGGAGGCGCGGATAAACACTTCTGAGTACCAGAATAAATCGCGTCAATACCCCAACCATCCACATCAAGCTCTATACCACCTAGCGAAGTCACCGCATCGACAATCGTCAAACAATCATATTTATGGGCTACAGCACACAACGTTTTCGCATCAGACTCTACTCCCGTTGATGTCTCGGCGTGTACAAACGCAACAAGTTTAGCTTCAGGATTCTTAATAAGAGCATCTTCAAGTTTTTGAGGATCAACTGCTGTACCCCATCCATCTTCAACAAGAACAAGCTTTCCACCGCAGCGAGTAACATTCTCTGCCATCCTCATTCCAAACACACCGTTTTGGCAAACCACAACCGTATCGCCTGGTTCAACGAGATTAGTAAAACAGGTCTCCATACCTGCCGAACCAGGTGCTGACACAGGTATCGTTAACTCATTCTTGGTTTGAAAGGCGTACTGAAGCAAGGCCTTCACCTCATCCATCATCCCAACAAACTGCGGGTCCAAATGACCAATAATCGGTCGTGGCGCGCGATGGGCCCCCACCTCCTCCGTCGCGACGAGGGCGCCCCCCGCCACCAGGTTGCCGCGCTGGTCAAACAGCGCGCAGGAAAAATCGAGCCGCTCTTTCATGTTCACCGAGTGGGCGGTGTTCTGCAGGGTGACCCCCATCTGCTCGGCAATGCCCATGAAACGGTGATGGTAAATCTCTAGCGTAATCGGGTCGGCTTTGCTGGGCTGCTGCTTTGACTGCCGAGTTTCGCTGGGGCTAGCTGGTGCAGCTTTGCGGGTTAGTTGAATACCGCCTGATGATTCACCGACGGCATCGAATTGTTGATCGATTAGCAGAGTGAATTGATCGGAGATGACTAACGATGGCGTCGGTAGGGTTTTGTTCGGTTTCACACTGCTTAAAGCAATGCAGGGCAGCGACTGCCACTGATCATTGAGGAAAACAGCAGTGGTTTCCGGCAGCTCGAACGGATAATGGCTGGCCTGGTATTGGCTGGCGGCTGAGGCTGTTCCAGCCTGGGTTATCTCGACACGAATGTTGACCAGCTCGAGCCTGTCAGTATCGACCCGGTAACCATAGTGCTGATGAAACAGGTTGCTGAACTCAGCGCAGCTTGATGGGTAGTCCGCTCGGCTGACAGTTAGATAACTATCGCTGCCTTGCGGGCGCAGGTCGAGTAGATCACGGCGTTGTGGTTGGTTGTCGGCTGGTCGAGCTGCGTCGAACAAGGGGTAGAGACCATCCGCCAACTGGTCGAACTGATGGTCGAGCTGGCTCAGGGTTGCCGAGTTAAAAGCCAGTAATAGACTACGCTCACTTTCATGTCGGCGTGGTGCGGTGGCAATGCCCCAGGCCGAAAAGATGCCGGCCAGCGGATCAATCAAGAGTTTGTTGATACCCAGAATGGTGGCCAGTTCACCCGCATGTAGGCCGCCGGCGCCGCCGAAACTGACCAGCGCATGGTCGCGCAAATCGTAGCCGCGGGCCACGGAGACGCTGCGGATCGGCTTGGCCATTTGCTGGTTAGCAATCTGTAGGTAACCGAGGGCGACCTGTTCGACGCTGAGATTGTCTCCGGTAGCCCGATTAATCTGCTCGGTGCGGGATAGCAACGCTTTGCGGGAGGCCCCTGCGTCGATACTGCTTTGCTGGTCCGCTCCAAATTGTCTCGGGAAGGTGACCTGCAGCAAACGCCCCAGCACCAGGTTGGCATCAGTGATCGTCAGTGGGCCACCCTGGCCATAACAGACCGGGCCCGGGTTAGCGCCTGCGGATTCTGGCCCAACGGTCATGCGCTGACCATCAAACCCCAATATAGAACCGCCACCAGCGGCGACAGTTTCGATCTGCAACATGTTGGCGTGGTAGGCAATGCCGGCGGTGGTGACTTCGTGGCGATACTCAAATTCACCGCCGTAACGACAGACATCGGTGGAGGTGCCGCCCATGTCAAAGCCGATTAATTGCGGATGATCTGGGCTGGCCAGTTGGGCAACCGCCACCACACCGCCAGCTGGGCCGGACAATACAGCTTCTTTACCGGTAAAAGCGCTGGCGTCGGTGAGGCCACCGCTACTCTGCATAAATTCCAGTGGGATATCGCCCAGGGTCTGTTGCAGCTGATTTACATAGCGCAGCAGCACCGGACTCAGGTAAGCATCGACCAGAGTGGTTTGCGCCCGATTGACCAGTTTGATCAGTCGCATGCATTGATGTGACAGGGATATTTGCTTAAAACCAGCATTAGCGGCTAGTTCGCCGAGTCGTAGTTCGTGAACCGAATTAACCCAGCCGTGCATCAGCGCGACGGCGATGGCCCTAATGCCCTGTTGTTGCCACTGGTTGAGTTGATCGATGATCGGTTGTTCGTCGAGATTCGTTATGACTTCACCAGTCGCGTCCAGCCGTTCGGTGACCTCGGCTACCTGTTGATAGAGCTGCTCAGGTTTCTCGATCGATAGCGCAAAAATATCGGGCCGGCTCTGGTTACCGATTTCCAGCAAATCACCAAAACCCCGGGTGATCAGTAGTGCAGTGGCTTCGCCTTTGCGCTCCAGCAATGCATTGGTTGCGACCGTTGTGCCGATGCGGATTGAGCTGATTTGATCTGCTGGAATGGGTTCAGAATCGCCAAGTTCGAGTAGTTGGCGGATGCCGGCGATGGCCGCGTCCGGGTAGGCGGGGGATTCGGAGCGCAGTTTGCGGCTATGGATCTGGCCATCGGGGGCAATGCCGACCAGGTCGGTAAAGGTGCCACCGCGATCAGCGGCGAATAGCCAGGAGTTGTGCACGCTTAGGGCTCTTTTGGGTGAATGGAATTAGATCTGGAAATGGTACGCAAAGTTGTGCGATCTAGCTTGTTTTTGAGTTTCTATTCAGCGTTGTTATATTGGCGGTTAGAGAGTCTTATCCGGAGAGGGAGTAGAACATCATGAACAAGCCGAATCAGCAACTACCGCAGATGCGGGTGCCGACGCCAATTCCGGATATGGGCACTGGCCCGATTCCGGTGGAACCCTACATCAGTGAAGAATTTTTCGAGAAAGAGCGTGAGAAAATTTTTAAACGTGCCTGGCTGGAGGTGTTGCGGGTAGAAGAGATTCCGCAGGTTGGCGATTATCTACTGATTGAGTTGCCGATACTCAATACCACTGTGATTGTGGTGCGCGGTAAAGATGATCAGGTGCGGGCGTTCCACAATATCTGTACTCATCGGGGTAACACGGTAGCGCTGGAATCCGGTAATACCCGCAACTTCGTCTGTAGTTACCACGGCTGGGTGTATGGCCTGGACGGGGAACTGTTAGATCGCCCCGGTGAGGCCTATTTCGAACACAGTCAGAAATGAGATCTGGGCTTAAAAAAGCTTGCCTGCGATGTCTGGAACGGCTTTATCTTTATTAATTACCAACCCGAGCCTGAAGTGGGCCTGGTGGAATTTCTTGGCCAGATGGGCCGCGACATGCAGGCATTCCCGTTTGATGATCTTAGCCATATTGCGCGCTATCAGGCCCGAGTCAAGGTTAACTGGAAGGCGTTCACCGATGCGTTTCGAGAGGGCTATCACGTCGCCATGGTGCATGGTGGTTCGATTCCAGATTCGATGAATTCACCGGCTAATCCTCAGGGAGTGCCGGTGTCGTCTCGGTTGTACGGCTCCCACTATTCGATGTCGACCTGGGCCAACCCAGAGCACAAACCGACCCCATCAGAGGCGCTGGCCTGGAAAATGGGCATGACCTTTTCCCCCGGCGAACAGCTGGAAATGGGTGGGGTGAACCCCAGCGGCGATGAAATCTGGTGGTTCGATATGAATATGGTGTTCCCGAATTTTTATGCGGCCATGGGGCCGGGGTGGGTGTTTACCTATCACTTCTGGCCGCGCTCGGTGGATGAGACCGACTGGATCATGAACATCTATCAGATGGACGCCAAGGATTATGGCGAGTTGATCGCGCAGGAGCACACCAAGGTGTTATTGCGAGATCTGCTTTATGAAGATTTAAGTACCCTGGAATCAACCCAGCGGGGCATGGCTTCCGGCGTGCTAACAGAGCTCAACATCAGCAATTCTATGGAGTTGTCGGTGCGCCAGCAGCAGTGGGTGGTGCAGCAGTGGGTCAACGGCGATGGTGATCCTGGGCAGGTTTGAAAGTAAATCTGACTGAAATCTCTGCTGACTGTCAATTAACGAGACCTGAATAAATGAGTAATCTACTGCCCGAACCATTTCGTGAATTTGAATCTTTGGCGGCAATCTGGTCCTGTGGGACCGAGCGTGAACGTCACACGGTGCGATTAACCAGCGAGTTTGAACAGTTACAGCAGCTCTATGATGCGGTGCTACCTGAGATCGAGCGCATCGTGGCTCACCTCAATCAGTTCCCGATGGGGGGACTGCCAACCCAGGAGCAGAATCTGCTCAACCTTAGTTTTTCCTGCATGGAAGTGGCGTTGCCGGTGGAAGCTCACGGCCAGAGCACGGTGCCGGGTGGTTTTGAACCTGAACGATTTATGGTCGATTTTTAACTAACAACTATTTAAATGGGGCTGAATGTTGAGGGTTTGGTGTTAAACATCAGTATTAGTTGTCGATAGGAATAACGATTGGTGGATTGTTAGACGATCGGTAAGTTCGTCCGCAGGTATACTCCGCCGCCCCGCAAGGAAATTCATTGAAGAGGGTTTCGCCCAGTGAGCACGGTTTCTCCTACTAACCAAAATTCCAGCCAAAATTCCAGCCAGAATTCAGGCCCGAGTCCATTCGAAAAATTACGCAGCGAGCCGGTCTCGGCACTGAATCTTACGGTTGAGGAATATCGCCACCGGGTCACCGGCGCGCGCCATTTTCATCTCGCCAGTAAAGACGATAATAATGTGTTTCTGGTGGCTTTTCTGACCGTGCCGCAGGACTCAAGTGGTGTTGCTCATATTCTCGAGCACACGGCGCTGTGCGGAAGTGAACGGTTTCCGGTGCGTGATCCGTTTTTTATGATGTTACGGCGTTCATTGAACACTTTTATGAATGCCATGACTTCCAGTGACTGGACCGCCTATCCGTTTGCCAGTCGTAATCGCAAAGATTTCCAGAACCTGCTGGAGATTTATCTGGATGCGGCGTTTTTTCCCAAACTAGATGAGCTGGATTTTCTCCAGGAAGGCCATCGGGTAGAGTTTGCCGAGGCCGACGATAGCGACAGCGACCTGGTCTATAAAGGCGTGGTGTTTAACGAAATGAAGGGGGCCATGAGTTCGCCGGTGTCCGCTTTATGGCAGCAGCTCAGCAGCCACCTGTTTCCGACCACTACCTATCACCACAATAGTGGTGGCGATCCGGAAAATATCCCGGACTTAACCTGGGATCAGCTTACCGGTTTTCATCAGCATCACTACCATCCGAGTAATGCGGTATTTTTTACCTATGGCGATATTCCTGCCGAACAGCATCAGCAGGAATTTGAACAGCGGGTGTTGAGCCGTTTTGACAGGCTCGATATTGATTTTAGTGTGCCCAGTGAAAAACGCTACAGCGCGCCGGTTGAGGTGACTGAGACCTATGCGCTGGATCCGGAAGAGCCTCAGGAGCGTAAATCACACCTGGTGATGGGTTGGTTACTGGGGCCGATGACCGATATTGCCGCCGCACTCAGAAATCATCTGCTGTCACAGGTATTGCTGGATAACAGTGCATCGCCGCTGCGATATGCGCTGGAAACCAGCGACCTGGGCAGTGCGCCGTC
>JAESTY010000038.1 GCA_016763355.1 Immundisolibacteraceae bacterium | reverse complement strand
GCGTCCATTTTTTAATGGAAGCAGACATGCCGGTGGTGCAGCGTCAGTCCGAAGAACGGCTGGTAAGCGATTTTAAAATTTTGCTGCGTGATGCCAAGTTGCGTTTTAGGACCATCAAACGATTTGATCGAGATGGGTTGAGCGGCATTGAACTCAGATTCAGAGATGCCGAAATCCGCGATAAGGCAGCGACTGAAGTCGCCGATAACCACCAGCTACTGGAACTCACCCCTTTTGATCGTCAGGGTGATTTTTGGCTGCAGGTCGTGGTTTCGGAGGCTGGGGTTCGTGATTATGAAACTCAGGCGTTAAAGCAAAATATCCTCACCCTGCGTAATCGGGTCAATGAACTGGGGGTGGCAGAACCCATTATTCAGCAGCAGGGCCGCAATCGGGTCATCGTGCAGCTGCCTGGTGTGCAGGATACGGTGCGGGCCAGAGAATTGCTGGGTGCCACTGCAACCCTGGAATTTAAAGCGGTCGATGATGGCAATAGTCTTGAGGCTGCCATGGCTGGGCGCATACCGCCTGGATCGCGGCTCTATGACCATCGGGATGGCAGTCGTATTTTGTTGAAAAAACGGACTATTCTTTCCGGGGAATATATTACCAACGCAAGTTCCGGTCTTGATCCGCAAACCGGTGAACCGATTGTTAATGTCTCCCTGGATGGCCGTGGCGCCAAACTGATGGGCAAATACACCGTTAAAAACATCGGTAAGCGGATGGCGGTCATTTTTATCGAGAACAAAAAATATACGGTTCTTGATGATAATGGTGATCTAAAAACGGTTCAGGAGCAGGTGGAAGAGGTAATAACCGCGCCGGTCATTCGGGATCAACTTAATGCCCGATTCCAGATTTCTGGCTCGATGAACAGTCGCGAAGCCCGTGACCTGGCGTTGCTGCTGCGAGCAGGTTCGCTGGCCGCGCCGATGCATTTTGTAGAAGAGCGCACGGTTGGACCGAGCCTGGGGCAGGACAATATTCAGCAGGGGGTTCAATCTATTTTGATTGGTCTCTCCCTGGTGATTGGTTTTATGGTGCTCTGGTATCGGGGTTTTGGGCTGGTGGCGAATGTAGCGCTGGCGTTTAATTTGATGTTACTGATCGCCGTGCTTTCCATATTGCAGGCCACACTGACGCTGCCTGGTATTGCGGGTATTGTGTTAACGGTGGGTATGGCGGTTGATGCCAATGTGCTCATTTTTGAGCGCATCCGTGAGGAACTGGCTAACGGTAATACGCCCCAATCAAGTATTCACGCAGGTTTCGATAAAGCTTTTTCGACTATTTTTGATGCCAATATCACCACCTTGATTGCGGCTGCCGTGCTGTTTGTTTTTGGTACCGGTCCGATTAAAGGTTTTGCGGTGACATTATCGTTCGGCATCCTGACTTCTATGTTTACCGCCATCCTGGTAACCCGTGCGCTGGTTAACCTTTCCTGGGGTGGACGCAGTATTGAAAAACTGCCGATCGGCGCCACAGTAGTAGATTTTCATGGCGATCGTTCGATTCGCTTTATGAAGCGCCGTCACCTTGCTGCGGGTCTGTCTGGTTTATTGTTGCTGATTTCAATTGGTTCCTTGGCTACTCGGGGACTTGAACTGGGTGTCGACTTTACCGGCGGTACCCTGGTTGAGGTCGGTTATTCCGAACCTGCCAATATTCCTGAAATTGAGTCTGCGCTGGTCAGTGCCGGCCTGGATGATGCGGTAGTACAGCTGTTTGGTAATCCCCATGATGTGCTGATTCGGTTGGCCGCCGTTGGTGGTGGTGACCTGGCCAAGGTTAGCGGGGATGTGCTCGGTGCACTCAAGCAGCAAGACGCTGATGTCAGTTTACGACGAGTCGAGTTTGTTGGGCCCCAGGTTGGCGAAGAGTTGACTCAGGATGGTGGCCTGGCATTGCTGTGGGCGTTGCTGGGAATACTGATTTACGTCGGCCTCAGATTTCGTTATCAGTTTGCTCTGGGCGCGGTGGCTGCGCTGGTGCACGACGTGCTGATTACCATGGGGATCTTCTCTGTGTTCGCCATCGAGTTTGATCTCACCGTGTTAGCCGCGTTGCTCGCCGTGATTGGTTATTCACTCAATGACACCATCGTGATCTTTGATCGGATACGAGAAAACTTTACAACGGTACGTAAGGGTGGCGTGATTGACGTCATCGATCGTGCGCTTAATGATTCTCTGTCAAGAACGTTGGTCACCTCAGTAACCACCATGCTGGTGCTGATAGCCCTGCTGGTGTTTGGTGGTGAGGTTATTGGTGGTTTTGCGACCGCACTGCTGATTGGCGTGGTGGTGGGTACCTACTCATCGCTGATGGTTGCCAGTCCTGTGCTGATGTTCATGGGATTGACCCGCGAAGATATGGAAGAGCCTGACAAGGAAGGTGCCGGCGAGCTGGTTTAGCCCAGACTGTTGGGTCGATGTTAAGGGTTTGCGCTTTTTACGGGCAGGCCTGTAACAGCGCTGGCCCGTTTTCATCCCAGCGCACATAGTCGCCATGTTGCTGCCAGCTACCAACCACCCAACGAGTCGCTTGGCCTGACTGGGTTGAGTGCTGATGCTGGGCAGGTCGGTGGGTGTGACCATGAATCATAGTTAATGCCTGCTGCTGCTCCAGCAGTTCGACCACGGCCTGGTCGTTGACGTCCATGATCTGCGCAGTTTTTTGACTGCTTTCTGTGCGACTCTGATCGCGAAGATTGGCCGCTTGCTGCGCCCGTAATTCTATTGGTTGGGCAAGAAATTCGGCCTGCCACTGAGGCTGCTGAAACAAGCTGCGCATCTGCTGGTATTCAATATCATCGGTGCAGAGCTGGTCCCCGTGGGCAATTAACAGGTCACTGCCCTGGCAGCGAATCATGGTCGGTTGCGCCAGTAATTCGCAGCCGGTGGCTGCACAAAATTGGTCACCGATCAGGAAGTCCCGATTGCCGTGTAGCAGAAACAGTGGCAGCTCTAGCTGTTTAAGGGTCTGGATCGCGCTGGGGTAATTGTTAATCCCGGCATCATCGCCAATCCAGACTTCAAACAGGTCGCCGAGGATATAAAGCGCATCGCCATCGGTCTGGCAGCGTTCAATAAAGCGGTGGAATTGAATTAGTTCGGAGCTAGCTGATGCTGCACCCGCAGGCCCAGATTCGGGTTGCAGGTGCAGGTCAGCAATGAAATAGGTCGCCATGGACGCCTATCTCTTGATAATAGTTCTATTAATTGACGGTGACTGCGGTAATTGCAACGGTTTCCTGAGGAACATCAGTCGGCATTGGGCCACCTGAACCAGTCGCCACTGACTGGATAGCTTTGACGACGTCGAGTCCGTCTACTACCTTGCCAAAAACCGCGTAACCGTAACCATTGGAATCGGCGCTACGGAAGTTGAGAAAATCATTGTCGGAGATGTTGATGAAAAACTGTGCGGTCGCGGAGTGTGGATCTGGGGTGCGGGCCATGGCAATGGTGCCCTTATCATTTTTGAGGCCGTTGTCCGCTTCGTTCTGAAGATGGTCTTTAGTCGGTTTTTGGGAAAAATCAGCCGTGAAGCCGCCACCCTGGATCATAAAACCATCGATAACCCGATGAAAAATGGTGTCGTTGTAAAAGCCTTCTTCGGCATAGCTAACAAAATTAGCTACCGTGAGCGGCGCCTTGTCGGCATATAACTCAAGTTTAATGTCACCCAGGCTAGTGGTCATGGTGATGTTGACGATGTCGCTATTGCTCATGCTGTTGTCCTGTTTGGTCATTTTGGTTGTGGATGATGCAGTTTGGCTTGCATTGACCGGTTCTGGTTGGTCTGCCGATTTCTGATTCTGGTTTAGGGTCTGGTTAAGTATCTGGGCCGTGCTGGAGCGGACCGCCACTACTGATTGTGAGCCGTTCCAGGTGTTGGTAATTAGTACAGTGATCATGGTTGCGGCCAATAGTAGACCGACTAATACATCATTTTGATCCAACATCTTCTCCTGATGTCTGGTGGTGTTAAAAACGGTGATTAGGTCTGGCCAGTTGTGCTGTTTGAGGCAGAGTCAGGCTCTAATATTTGCTTGTTGGTAAGGTTGCCTAAGCCAGAAATTTGTCGAGATATTTACTTAGGCAGGCAGTAGGCAGGGATTGTTTTGTTCGGGCGGGGATTCTATCACGGGGGCCTTAAGATTAGCCTGAAGTATGGTCGGGTAAGCAAGGCAATCAAACAGGGTTTTGTGACTCGGTTCGCATTTGGGTAACATGCGCCGCCCTGTTGATTAGGTTCTTTGTATATCGTTGAGCCCATATTATTAGCATGTGGCTTGTTCGCCTTTTCAATACTAAATTTATTAGTGCTATTCAGAAATGCCCTGATGGGCTGCAGGATGTGATGCAGATATATAACAGTTTGACCAATCGTAAAGAGACTTTAGTTCCATTGGAGCCCGGCAAAATTGGTCTCTACGTGTGTGGTATCACGGTCTACGATTTTTGCCATATTGGTCACGCAAGAGTGTTTGTTGTGTTTGATATGGTGGTGCGCCACTTACGCCAGCTTGGTTATCAGGTGACCTATGTGCGCAACATCACCGATATCGATGACAAAATTATTACCCGAGCCAATGAACGAGAGTTAGGGTTTGCTGATCTGACTGCAGAATTTATTGGCGCTATGGACACCGATATGGCTCAGCTTGGTGTGGTCCCTCCTGACCAGGAACCCCGGGCCACGGGTCATATTGAGCAGATTATCGACATGGTCAGGCTGCTAATCGAGAAAAACTTTGCCTACGCGGCGAGCAATGGAGATGTTTACTATCGAGTGGACCGGTTTGAAAACTACGGGCAGCTGGCTGGTCGAGACCTGGAAAAGCTGCGGTCTGGCGCGCGGGTGGCGGTCAATGAGCAGAAAGAAAATCCGTTAGATTTTGTGCTTTGGAAAAAAGCCAAGCCAGGCGAACCTAGCTGGCATTCGCCGTGGGGTGAAGGGCGACCGGGTTGGCATATTGAGTGTTCTGCGATGGCTACTCATTGCCTGGGGGATCAGTTTGATATTCATGGTGGAGGCTTCGATTTACAGTTTCCACATCATGAGAATGAGATTGCTCAGTCAGAGGCAGCCACCGGCAAGCGGTTTGTAAATACCTGGATGCATAACGGCTTCGTCCGAGTCGACGATGAAAAGATGTCCAAGTCTCTGGGCAATTTTTTTACTATCCGTGAAGTGCTGGGACGTTTCCCGGCTGAAGTGCTGCGCTATTTTTTGTTGGCCAGCCATTATCGGAGTGAGCTTAATTTTTCAGACACGGCTCTCGAGCAGGCCTGGGATGGACTGCGACGATTTTATCGAGCGTTGCAGGATCAACCAATGGTTAGCCGCGACGAGCATCATCCGGCTTTTCTGCGTTACCTGCAGGTGATGGCTGATGATTTTAATACCCCGGAAGCACTGGCGGTCATGTTCGATCTGGTCCGCGAGCTTAACAGCGCCACTGTCGATCAACAGCCCCAGCTAGCAGCTCAATTGCGGGCAATGGGGGATAGCCTGGGATTATTACAGCTAAACCCGGTAGAGTTTTTGCGATTAGCTAGCCAGGAAGAGAGTGACTCCGGCGATTTACTTAGTGATGTTGACATCGAAGTGTTGATTGAACAGCGCCTGACGGCCCGCAGTGCTAAGCAGTGGGCTAGCGCTGATCAGATCAGAGATCAGCTCACTGAAGCGGGTATATTGCTCGAAGATGGTGATGGCAAAACCCGTTGGTCACGTCGGTAACGCTGGCGCCTCATGCCAGCCTGAACCGCCAATTGAAGCCTAGTATTAGAAAATTTCGATCAAATCAGCGTTAGCTTTTTCGCCTCAAACCTGCCGCTTCCAGGGTGTTGCTCAACAGCATGGCGATTGTCATCGGTCCGACCCCACCCGGCACCGGCGTGATCCAGGAGGCCTGTTGTTTAGCGGTTGCAAACTCGATATCACCGAGTAGGGTGCCGTCGTCATTGCGATTAACACCGACATCGATCACTCGGGCACCTGGTTTGATCCATTGGCTTTGAACAATGCCAGGCTTGCCGATTGCGACCACTAAAATGTCTGCTCGTGCAACGTGACTGGCAAGATCCTCGGTGAATCGGTGGCAGACGGCTACCGTTACGCCCGCTAATAGTAGTTCCAGGGCCATCGGCCGACCAACGATGTTGGATGCGCCCACAATTACCGCGTGACTACGATGAAAATCTACTTCGGTTTGTTCAAGTAGATACATGATGCCTTTTGGCGTGCACGGGCGTAGACCCGGCTGCCGTTGTACCAATAAGCCGATGTTGTGGGGGTGAAAACCATCGACATCTTTTTCCGGGGTGATGGCACTGATGACTTTGGCCGCATCGATATGATCCGGCAGTGGCAGTTGAACGAGAATGCCATCGACCGACTCATCCTGATTAAGTTCTGCAATGAGCGTCAGCAGGGTGTTTTCGGTGGTTTCAACTGGCAAATCGATGGCGCGAGAATTGAAACCTACTTCGGCGCAGGCTTTGCGCTTGTTACGTACATAAATTTCTGAAGCGGCATCGCTTCCAACCAGTATGACGGCTAATCCGGGTGGCGGTGAGCCTGCAGCAATTAGCTGCTGGGTGCGGATAGCCAGGTCTTTGCGGAGGGTCGCAGCGGTGGCCTTGCCATCGATTATTTGGGCGCTCATTTGCGTTGCCGATAGTAGGGATAAAAGGGCGCGTATGATACTACCCATTGGGGCTGGTTCCCCAGAACAACAAAACCTGAATTTTGAGTCGATTTACGATTGACGAAAATATGGCCCGCGGGTATATTCGCCGTCCCGCAGGAGCTTGGTTTCAAAATGTGGGCAACAGATCGGGGTGTGGCGCAGTCTGGTAGCGCGCCTGCTTTGGGAGCAGGATGTCGGGAGTTCGAATCTCTCCACCCCGACCACGATTTGTTACCATCAAGTCTTCAACTGTTCGGACAAAGCGCCCGTAGCTCAACCGGATAGAGCACCGGCCTTCTAAGCCGGGGGTCGCAAGTTCGAGTCTTGCCGGGCGCACCACATTAAAAAACCCGCTTTATGCGGGTTTTTTAATGTGTGGTGTTTGGTATTG
>JAESTY010000005.1 GCA_016763355.1 Immundisolibacteraceae bacterium | reverse complement strand
GGCGCTGATGCGTGAACGTTTTTACGATATTCGTAAAAAAGTCGGCGATATCACCCATCTGCTACCGGAGGGGGTTCGAGGCCCCCTATACAACGACGAGTTTGGTCACATTTACTCGATGATGTATGGCTTTAACAGCCATGATTTTGAACCCGCTGAACTGAAAAACTTTGTCGAACAGGCCCGCAATGCGGTGACTCGAATCGAGTCTGTCGAAAAAGCAATTCTCTACGGAGTGCAGCCAGAAAAAATCTACATCGAGATAGACGATAAACGTCTTGCCCAGCTTAATCTGGACCCGATTAGAATTGCCACGCTGCTACGCAGCCACAACGTGATGCAGAACAATGGCCGTATCGAGGGTGCTGAGCGCTACTTCGATCTGCGCCTGAATGATCGCTTTGCTAGTGTCGAAGAGATCGCGCGGATGCCCATCGCCATGCCCGACGGCAGTGTGATCAGGCTGGAGGATATCGCGCGGGTCTATCGGGGTTATGAGGATCCCGCCCGTTTTAAAATGAGAGTCAATGGCGAGCCGGCGATCGGATTGGCCATCACCATGCGCAAGGGCTCTCAACTGCTGGATATGGCGGAAGAGGTTAAAACCGTGATGGCCCGATTTCAGCAACAGCTTCCGGCTGGTATTGAGGTCGCACTGGTAGCCGATCAACCGGCCTCAGTGCAGCAGTCGATCGATAAATTTCTGGTAAAACTCTCGGTCGCCATCGTCATTGTGCTGCTAGTCAGTTATTTCAGCCTCGGACTACGCACCGGCATCGTGGTTGCACTGGCCATACCGCTGGTATTAGGTGTGGTGTTTGTAGCCATGTTTATCGGCGACATCGACATCACCCGGATATCGCTGGGCGCATTGGTCATTTCACTGGGATTACTGGTGGATGACGCCATGATTGTGGTCGAGCTGATGCACGTAAAACTGGAACAGGGCTGGGATCGGCTCAAGGCAGCGACCTACGCCTACAGCTCCACCTCGGCGCCGATGCTCAGCGGTACCTTAATCGCCGCCGCCGGCTTTATGCCGGTGTTTATTGTCGATGCCTCGCCTCGAGAAATCCTCGGCGACCTGTTTGTGGTGCTGGCGATCGCGCTGATTACTTCCTGGGTCGTTGCGGTGCTGTTCACGCCTTTTCTGGCACATAAACTACTGGCTACACCCAACCCTGAAGGCGGCGATAGCGGTTCTAAACAGGATATTTATCAGACACCTCTGTACAAAAAATTCAGGTCGCTCGTGAGCTGGTGTATGACCCATCACTGGAAGGTGGCACTGTTAGGTCTATTTCTGTTTGGCTGCACGGTGGTTGGTTTGAAACAGGTAACCATCGAGTTTTTTCCCGATAACGACCGACCTGAAGTACTGGTCGATGTCTGGTTTACCGAGGGCACCACCTATACGGAAATGGAAAATAAGATTGGTCTCATCGAAGCGGTGCTGGCCGATGACCAGGACGTAGAACACTACCTGACCTATGTTGGCGGCGACACGCTGCGGGTTCAAAACGATATGTTCGTCGAACAGCCCAATGCCAACTATACGAAGGTAATTGCGATTGCCAGCGACCTGAAGGCAAGGGAGCGGCTGAAACTCAGGTTGGCGGATTATTTTGCCCACAACCTGCCCAGCCTGCGAACCCGGGTTTACAACCTGCCCTACGGCATGCCATTTGCCTATCCGGTGCAGTATCGAATCACCGGTGAAGACCCGGCTGTTATCGAGACCATCAGCCAGCAACTACAGGCGATTATTGCCAGCCACCCGGCCACCACTGATGTCCACGATAACCGCCGCGAGCAGCTCATGACTATCGGGGTGGAACTTGACCTGGAGCGGGTCGCTGCTGTGGGCCTGGATCCTGAGCGGCTATCGCTGGCCCTGAGTGCCATGCTCGACGGTCTGCCAGTGACCCACTACCGCGAAGATAACGACCTGATCGCGGTAGTGATGCGTAATAGCGGCGCCAACCGTTATAACCTCGACCAACTGCAGTCTCTGCAGCTGGCAATTGGCAATGGTAATACGGTGCCGCTATCTCAGCTGGCGCGGTTTGAATACCGCTTCGAAGAGGGAGTGATTCGGCGCTACAACGGTTATCGGGCGGCCACTGTACTGGCCTTGTTACCTTCCGGAGTCCAGACCCTTGAAGTGGACGCCGAACTAAAACCTCAGCTCGATGCCCTGCGCGCAAGCCTGCCGCTAGGCTATCAAATTGATGGTGGTGGCCAGGTTGAGGTCTCCGCCATTGTTGATTCACAGCTGGGTAAAACCCTGCCATTTCTGCTGTTTACCATTCTCACCATCCTGATGTTTCAGCTCAATAGCATGAGCAAAATGGTGTTGGTGCTGGCGACAGTTCCACTGGGACTGCTGGGTGTGGTGACGGCGCTGCTGCTGTTAGACCTGCCGTTTGGCCTGGTTGCCAGGCTTGGCGTATTGGCGTTAGCCGGCATCATCATTCGTAATTCAGTGATTCTGATTGATCAAATTGATCAGGACCTGGAGGCCGGCGCATCGCCCTGGGAAGCGGTACTGGAGTCCACCGTGCGCCGAGCGCGACCCATCGTGCTCACAGCGCTGGCCGCCATTCTGGCAATGATTCCACTGGCAAACGACTATTTCTGGGGACCGATGGCAATCGCGATGATGAGCGGCCTGCTAGTAGCCACGGTACTCACTCTGCTGCTGTTCCCCGCGCTCTATTGCGCCTGGTATCGAGTTAAACCAGCCAGCTAAAAAATGCAAATAAAGCCCCTTGTTCAGAATCAATCGCTGAGCGGCATTGATCGAAAATGATTACTTAATAAAGCCCGTTTTTCGTTCAGTTTTGATAGGCTACTCAACTAATTCAAGATTGGTTTTGCAAACAGACCCTCACAACTAACGAGGATATTAATATGAGCATTTGCCTGTCACCTGGTGGACCGACCATCTACAGTAGCCAACAACTCTCAAAAAGAATCCTGGTTGGCACTACTAAAGGCGTTGTTACCATCGATCAGGTTTCTCCAGGAGCCTGGCAAAAAACCGATCAGAGCCTGGAACAACATCATATTTGTGCGCTACTGCAAGAACCGACCAGCGGCCGGTTTTTTGCCGGCAGCCATGACGCCGGTATATCCATTAGCGATGATGGCGTCGAATGGCGGTCAGCCAATAACGGACTAGCCATCACCAATGTCTACAGCCTCGCTTTCACTCAGCGCAACGGCAAGCCGGTGATCTACGCTGGCACCGAACCCGCTGCGCTGTTTGTCAGCGAAGACCTCGGTGATAGCTGGACTCAAATAGAAGAATTAAACAATGCCACTAACGTCGATACCTGGACCTTTCCTGCACCCCCCTTTCTAGGCCACATCAAAACCATCACGATTAATCAGAACAATAGCGATGAGATCTATCTGAGCATTGAACAGGGCGGACTTTACCGAACCCGCGATGCGGGCCAAAGCTGGACCGAACTCACCGAAGGTATGCCCAATGATGTGCACCGGATGGTAATGTCGCCCGAACGACCTGATCGGCTGTTCTTAGCAGACGGATTTTTCTTTAACCGTAGCGACGACGCAGGCAAAACCTGGTTCGAAATGGCCGACTTGATACCGCGTATCGGCTACGCCGATCAGCTGGTCTACCACCCCAACAAACCTGACACGCTGGTGGTTACAGGTGGCTACGCGACCCCTGAGGCCTGGGCAACCGGGTCCGCCAAATCCGCGGTTTATCGTACCGATAATGGCGGTGACAGCTGGCAGCAATCAACCAGCGGTCTGCCAGATGAAATCATGCCAAGTTTCGAAGCCGGCAGTATCGAAGCCGCCGGTGACCAGTCACAGATATTCCTTGGTGACACCGACGGCCAGGTCTGGATCAGTACGGATGAAGGCCTGAGCTGGCAACAGATCGTTGGCGAGCTTCCCTGGATCTCAAAGTGTTTTCACGCTGACCTGATTCATGGTGATTTGGTGCTGCGCGATGAAGACGTGCAAATCTCAGACGAGATGCGCGAAAAAATGGCCGAAATGGTGGACCGCAGCAACTAAAAATTAAACCCTTGCTGGCATAGGGAAGTGGCTGCAAAAACGGGTATCATTTAGCCCCTGCGGCCTATCAAGATAGCTCCAGCGATTGCCGCTATAATTGTCGCGCACCAACAGGTTTTTCCTGCTCGATAGCAATTTGCATTAGTTCTATATAGAACTGACTGGAAAACCAACTGGTTAAGCTCAGGAACGACATTCTATCGAGAATCATTATTGATCTTCGAGAATGACATTCGACCTATTTCGACTGACCTTGGGTTAAACCAACCAGGCGCCGATTTAGGGTTGAAATTCCTGATCCCTGCGCGGCGCTCGCGCCTGGCTAATTAAGCTGTTTGCCGGCGATCGCGACCACCATTGTTGATTATTATTTTAGTGAGACCCACTGTATGAGTTTTACCTCCCTGGGCCTGTCTGCCCCATTGCTTGAGGCCATTGCCGAGCAAAATTACAGCGAACCAACACCGATTCAGGTTCAAGCAATTCCAGCAGTACTTGAAGGCAAGGATGTGATGGCCGCCGCCCAAACCGGCACCGGCAAAACCGCGGGTTTTACCCTGCCAATATTACAGCGGCTTGCCGAGGGCGAACCGGCGAAAAGCAATCATGTTCGCGCGCTCATTTTGACACCAACCCGAGAACTCGCGGCCCAGGTTGAACAGAGCGTTCTAACCTACGGTGGCAAACTAAAACTCAGCTCCACCGTGGTCTTTGGTGGTGTAAAAATAAACCCCCAGATGATGAAGCTGCGGCGCGGTATCGACATATTGGTCGCGACTCCGGGGCGACTGCTCGATCTTTATGGCCAGAATGCAATCAAGTTTGATCAGCTTGAAGTGTTGGTACTCGATGAAGCCGATCGTATGCTCGACATGGGGTTTATTCACGACATCCGTAAAATCATGGCTGTGCTGCCTAAACAGCGCCAGAACCTGATGTTCTCCGCAACCTTCTCTGACGACATACGTACGCTGGCAAAAACCATTGTCCATGATCCGGTTGAGATTTCAGTCAGTCCCCGCAATACCACGGTTGAAACCGTAGAACACTGGCTCCACCCGGTCGATAAAAGACAGAAGGCGGCTTTGCTGATTCACCTTATTCAGGAAAATGGCTGGTACCAGGTGCTGGTTTTCAGCAAAACCAAACATGGCGCCAATAAGCTGGTGAAACTATTAGAAGCAGCTGATATCAACGCCGCGCCGATTCACGGTAACAAGAGTCAAAGCGCTCGTACCAGAGCGTTGGCCGGTTTTAAAGATGGTTCCATTCAGGTGCTGGTTGCTACGGATATTGCCGCCCGTGGTATCGACATCGATCAGCTACCCCAGGTGGTCAATTTCGACCTACCCAATGTACCCGAAGATTATGTCCACCGGATTGGCCGTACCGGCCGCGCGGGCAGCCAGGGACACGCCATGTCTCTGGTCTGTGCAGATGAAGTGGTTCTGCTAGCTGATATCGAACGACTCATCCAGCAACTGATTCCACGTAAATATATTGGTGGTTTTGAACCGGTTCACGAACTGCCAGAAACCCAACTCAATCGGCGGCCGCCGAAACCAAAAGTTGCCAAGAATCCACGCTCAGGACACCGGGACGGCCAGCGCTCGTCAGACAATGCTCAGGGCCACAAACCCCAGCAGGGTGGTCAAAACCGAGGCCGCAACGCCGAAGGTCAACGGTCAGGATCTGCCGAGCAGTCACCACGGCGCCGACCTGGCAAACAATCCACCAATCAATCGAGTAGTGGCCAACCAGGGAACCGTCCGGCAAATAACCGCCAAAGAGCGAACCCTCAGGGTGGTAATCAAGACGGTGGCAATCGACGGGAAGTCGATGGCAACCGGATCAGCGGTCAGCAATCACGGACCGAGGTAGACGGCAATCGTGCACCACCACCGAACAGTAATCCTGGTGGCAATCGCAGCCGGCCATCGCGCCAAAACCCGTCAAACCAGAAGTCATCAAACCGCAACGACGGCGGTCGCAACAGTCGTGGTGGCAGCCGAAGTGGCGGTCGCAGCAGCGCAGACGGTGGGCGCAGCAATGCCGGCGGTGGTCGAGGCAATAGTGGCAACCAGGGCAATAGTAGTAATCGCTCACCGGATGGCAATCGCTAACAAACCATTAACGACCTGCTGGGTAACAGCAGGCCGTTAATTTAATTGCGGCAATCGCTGATATCAGCCAGGGTTAACCCGATTAGATTCTTAATCTGGCCAGCTGTATTAACGTAACCGTCGAACTCGGAATTTACGGCCTTTTAACTGCCCTTCACTAAGCTTTCTTAAGGCGCTCTTGGCCGCCTGCTGGCGCACCGCTACATAAGCAGAATTATCAAAATTGATATTTTGCCGACATCGTCGCCGGCGATACCATCACTGCCCGTTAATGCCCCAAGGATATCCCCGGGCCGCAGCTTGCGCTTTTTCCCACCCTCGATCTGCAGTGTCACCATGGGCGCTGCTTGTGGTGATTGATCCAGTAAATCATCGCTCGGCAGCGCTTCGGGCTGAATTTCCTGCTGCAGGTACTCACTGAGCCCATCAACCCGATGGGATTCACGATTAACATAGAGGGTACAGGCGATACCCCGGTTGCCGGCTCGCCCGGTGCGACCAATACGATGCACATGCACCTCAACGTCACTGGCTATCTGGTAGTTAACCACCAGATCAAGACGTTCGATATCTAAACCACGAGCCGCTACATCAGTGGCTACCAGGACTGATGCGCTCTGATTAGAAAACCTGACCAGCGTCTGATCTCGGTCTCGCTGTTCAAGATCGCCATGCAGGGCCAAAGCACTAAAACCGGCTGCTGATAACTCTGCAGCGACTTCATCGGTTTCACGTTTGGTATTGCAAAACACCAAGGCGCCGGTTGGGCGATGTTTTAGTAGCAGTAGACGTAACGCTACAAGCCGGTCTGCATGTTGATCGATTTGATAAAAGTGCTGCTCGATAAGCTCAGTATCAATACCATCGGACACCTTTACCTGGGCCGGTTTAACCATTAGCTGCTCGGATATAAGCCGAATCGCATCTGGAAAGGTAGCACTGAACATCAGCGTCTGACGTTTAACCGGCATCTGCTCCAGAATTGCCTGCAGGGACTCCTCAAAGCCCATATCAAGCATCCGGTCTGCCTCGTCCAGGACCAGGGTCGATAACTTCTCCAGCACCAGGTTGCCCTTACCCAGGTGATCCTCTACCCGACCTGGGGTACCCACCACAATATGGGCGCCATGCTTAAGGGAACTGATTTGGGGGCCAAATGGCATACCCCCGCAAATCGTCAAGACTTTTACATTCGGCGTGGTGCGGGCCAGGTTGCGGATCTGTTTGGCCACCTGGTCTGCCAGCTCGCGGGTTGGACAGAGCACTAATGCCTGCAATCGACGCTGGCTAACATCGAGTTTATTAAGCACCCCGAGACCAAATGCTGCAGTTTTACCTGAGCCTGTCTTGGCTTGAGCAATCACATCCTTACCCGCCAGAATATGCGGCAGACTCTGCGCCTGTACTGGGGTCATGCTGGTAAAGCCCAGCGACGAGAGGTTCTCAAGCAGTGGCTCACGGAGCGAAAGCGCGGAAAAATCAGTTTGACTCAAAATAGGAAAATCCGGTGGAAAGAAAGGCAGGAAAAGGTAAATCGGCTGGGAATAAAAAAAGGGCAAGACCGTTTGGTCCTACCCTTTTCATCCTACCAGGCCATGGACATTAGCCCTGCGCTGGTAAGAAGGGCCCGCAACCAGCGCGAACCCGAGTCAAAACGAATTAGATCGCTATGACATTCTCTGCCTGAGGACCTTTCTGGCCCTGAGTCACAGTAAATTCAACACGTTGGCCTTCGGCCAGAGTTTTGAATCCCGAACCAGAAATGGCGCTGAAATGAACGAATACGTCAGGGCCAGATTCCTGCTCAATGAAACCAAAACCTTTAGATTCGTTGAACCATTTAACGGTACCGGTAGTTGTAGACATATAAACTTTCCTATTTAAATCAAGAGTAATTAAAGCCTTATCGAAAGGCCGATTGGCTTGAAGTTTTTTCTATTACTTATGACAAAACAGGATGTTCATGAAAAACGGACATCTAAATGGTGCACATAAATAGTAAGACTTACCTTCGAGCAAAGCGGATTCTAAACCGGAGAATACGGTTGTCAATAATTTTTTTAGTATCTATTCATCGGCCACAACCCCTAATCACCTCGACCTCTGGATGGCAAGACTACTCGGCAGCATCTGAAGTGTCTTTAAATAATCATTTAACCCTTTATATTCATGTGCTTAGTTAACAAAAGCGTCGTCAGAGATAACTTTCATTCTGTAAAACAGGTATCCCAGCCACCGCCTAACGTGCTCACAAACAAATATCAAAAAACCTTTAAAACACTGGCTGATAGCGATTGTAATCCAGTTAAAGCGGTCACTATTAAGCCTATGTGACCGACTTCAAAAAACAAAAGCCCCGAGATTCAATTTGATTCTCAGGGCTTCATCGATCTATCGATGGCTGTTAGAGACCAGTTCAACTAGCCACGATGACAACCAGATTGATGTTTTACATCAAACCTTCTTCTTTAAGAGTAGCGATCACTGCTGGGCGAGACATAGCTGCACCTGCATAAGCACCCAGGTTGGGCCAGGGTGATAAATCCATATCCACAAACTGAGCCCAGCCGAGCACGGTAGTCAAATAGGCATCCGCAATTGTAAATTGCTCACCGGTCAAAAAAGGACCGCCATCACCAAGCTGGTCATTAAGTAAATCCAAACGCTTACCAATAATTTCTAATGTTGCACTGCGAGCTTCATCGGCTATTTCTGGGTTAAACAGAGGCGCAAAATTCTTATGTAGTTCGCCAGAGATATAACTGATGAATTCCACGACTCGGTAACGCTGCTGATCACCAACCGCCGGCAATAATTTCGCGCTCGGATTCGTGTCTGCCAGGTACTGCAAAATGGCGCCCACTTCAGTCAGGTATTCGCCATTATCAAGCTGCAGGCAAGGCACATACCCTTTTGGATTAATCTCCAGGTAACTACCGCCAGATTCCAGCTCTTTGGTCATCATATCGACTTTTTCGAGCTCGTAGGTTGCACCGATTTCGTTGAGCGCAATATGAACTGACATCGAACAAGCACCGGGAAAATAGAATAATTTCATGTTTTTCAGCCTTTAGTTGAAGTGGGCAGTTGAAGTAAACAGGTCGAAATAATCAGGCGCGAAAGCATAGCTCAAATTTTCAAGCGAAGGTGAGGCTGACTAAAAATTACCTGCACTTACCAGTTTAGCCCTGACGCCGCCTTGAGCTTGATCGAGGCTTGCGAGATTTTGACCGGCTGCTGCGCTTAGCCGCCGCTGGTCGCCCTGCTTTACTGGTATCCGGGCCAG
>JAESTY010000037.1 GCA_016763355.1 Immundisolibacteraceae bacterium | reverse complement strand
TTATGGACTGGAAATTCTGCAGCGCGATTTCAGGATCGCAGCGGTAATACCACCCGATTTCTGGTGTTCTCCCGCGAGGACCAGGTGGCCGAGTATGTTGAGGGTGGGCGCTACATTACCTCGTTAATGTTTCGAGTCCGCAACCGACCTGCTGCGCTTTATAAAGCCCTGGGTGGGTTTGCCACCAACGGTATTAATCTGGTGAAACTCGAAAGCTATATGCCGGAGGATAGTTTCCAGTCGTCACAGTTTTATCTGGATATGGAAGCCCATCGCGACCAGCAGGGTTTTCAATATGCGCTCGAAGAGCTGGAGTTTTATAGTGAAACCGTGCGTTTGATTGGTACCTATCCAGGCCATCAACACCGCTATTGATCGGAACTTGATTGCGGAGTGAGTTTAGCGCTCTGCGATGAAATGGCGGTTATCAAACTGATAGAGGCTAGTTTGACCGTTTCGGTTGCCGTTGGCGGTTGAAAACCAGACCCCCTCTGCGCTGGTTTGGCAAAGCCCGGATTGTTGTGATCGTGGTTTGCGTGAGCTTAGCGCCGCCGGTGAGAACAGCCCGACATTAATACCCTGGTCAGGATCACGGGCTGAGATAAATTCAAAAGCCTCGACATTCACCTGGCGCATCGCCGAGCCAAGTTTTTGGGTTTCTACGTAGTCTGTGGGCTGGGTCAGCCTGGTGCTGTGTTGGACAAACGGTGGTTGTTGCAGTTGTAAGCCCTTATCCGTTGAATAGTTAATGTCGAAAATGGTGTGTTGCGTGATCAGCGCTGCTGGTGGCGGCGTGATCATGCCTTGCCAGAACAGAAACCGATAGTAGGCGGTTTCAGCGATCGCGGTTGAGAGTTGCTGGGAGCCATAGAGCAGGCTGGGTTCAAATTTTTGCCCAAACCGGGAACCGTGTTTAAGCGGTGGATAACGAAACGGTGTGGCTAACGGGTAATGCAGTTGTTCAGTACCAGCCGGCTTATCAGGTTTGCTGATTTCAAGTAGCTGCTCCAGAGCTTCCTGTTCCTGCAAATTATCGACCAGGCTGTTGGTGGCGATCTGCTCCTGGCTTTCGACCACGCGAAACAGCTGCCCCTGGACTGGATAGGTGGCTATGTTCTTCAGGCAGTTGTCCCAGCTAGTCGATTTAGACTGGTCTGGTGAGCTGTCAGTCACGACTTACCGCGCATCGCATCCAGGTATTCGAGTACTAGCATGAGTCCAGGAACAGTCAGGATTTGCTCGGCGGGGACACCACCGGTGTGGCGGTTTTCGGTCTGCATCCAGTGCTGAATATTGCCAGCTTCACCACCCACCAGCACATATAGACTGCGGTAGCAGCGAATCAGCAGTAGGGCGAGCTCACCGGCCTTGCTGGTTGGGTTAATACCGCGTGCAATGGCACTACGGTCTTTGCCAATCACTTCACCGACCTGGGCAAGGGTCATGCCCATTTCCTTGCTGAGTTTTCTCAGCGCATTTGCCAATAGTTGACTGGTATCCACATGCTCGGTTGGCAAGGCTGTTGATGTCATTGGCTAGCTCCTGAACTAAATGCTGATTTAGCGCATTTTATACCGATTATGTTCATTTGCAACAATGAGGCAGCTTCAGTGATTAGCGGCCGTTGATGAGCAAACTGTTGGCAGCTATATCTGACCCACTGGAGTAGGACGCCATAACCTGAACCGTTCAGGATTAGGTTTGTGGTAATCCTGCCAGCGCTTCGTCAATGGCTGCCTGTGGATAGTCAAAGTTCTCTAATTCGCCTGCAAAATAGCGATCATAAGAGAGCATGTCGAAATGACCGTGACCAGACAGGTTAAAGAAAATGGTTTTCTGCTCGCCGCTTTCTTTACAGCGCAGGGCTTCGTCGATGGCGGCGCGAATGGCGTGATTCGATTCAGGAGCCGGGATGATGCCTTCTGCTTTGGCAAATAACACACCGGCCTCAAAGGTGGGGATTTGATCGACAGCGATGGCGCTGATTAATCCCCGCTCTACCAGTTGAGCCAACTGTGGCGCGGTACCGTGATAGCGCAATCCACCGGCGTGAATGCCAGGCGGGATAAAGTCATGCCCCAGGGTGTACATCAGCATCATTGGGGTGAGTCCGGCGGTGTCACCAAAATCGTAGGCAAAGTGGCCCCGGGTCAGACTCGGGCAACTTGAGGGCTCCACGGCAATCAGTTCAACCTGCTTGCCAGCGGCCTTATCAGCCAAAAACGGAAAGGCCACTCCGGCAAAGTTAGAGCCGCCGCCGCAGGGTGCAAATATCACATCCGGGTAGTCACCAGCGATCTCGAACTGTTTGATCGCCTCCTGACCGATGATGGTCTGATGCAGTAGCACGTGATTTAGCACCGAACCCAGGGTGTAGCTACTGTCAGCTCGACTGGCTGCATCTTCGACCGCTTCGCTGATGGCAATGCCCAACGAACCGCTGGTATTGGGGTCTTTGGCGAGTTGGTCGCGACCTGCGGCGGTTAATTCACTGGGACTGGCGACTACCTGACCACCCCAGGTCTGCATCATCGAGCGTCGAAATGGTTTTTGCTGATAGCTGATGTTGACCATATAGATCATCACTTCGAGGCTGAACATCTGGCCGGCCCAGGCAATTGAGGAACCCCACTGGCCCGCACCGGTTTCGGTTGTCAGCCGGGTACGACCGGCGAGTTTGTTGTAATAAGCCTGAGGCACCGCGGAGTTGGGCTTGTGGGATCCTGCTGCGCTGCAGCCTTCGTTCTTGTAATAGGTTTTTGCTGGGGTCTCGAGTAGCTGCTCCAGGCGATGGGCACGGTGTAACGGGGTAGGACGCCACTGTTGATAGATCTGCCGAACCGGTTCGGGGATTTCGATCCAGCGTTCGGTGGCCATCTCTTGTTCGATCAATGTATCTGGAAATATCGCTGACAGGCTATCGGCAGTTGCTGGCTGACCATCGCCACCAAGCACGGCTGCGAACGGCTTGTCCAGGTCTGCGGCTATGTTGTACCAGTGGCTGGGACTGTCTCGTTCAGATAGCTGGATTTTGTAATCTGACAAGGTTATTGCTCCTAATTAATTTGGTTATGTGTCCACAGTAACGGATAAAAAGGAAGTTATTAAGCAATCATTCCTTACTTGGTGATGGGGGTTAGGTGCAGTAAAGTTGCTGACCAGAGCAGAGCCATTACACAATTTAACTTTAAAATAGATTCAGTGTGATCGTGATGGGCTTTTCATCGTGACGCCTGGCCTTTTGGGAGAGGGTTGATGCCAATTGCACAAGTAAACGGGATTGAGATTTACTACGAAGAAGAGGGCGAGGGCGAGCCCCTGGTGCTGGTGCATAACGTGATAGCCAATGTGCACAGTTTTGATTACAACTTTCCGGTGTTCGCGAAAAATTTTCGCACCATTCGATTCGATTTACGCGGTCATGGTCAATCTTCAAAGGTCGATAACGAGGCCGACGCGCCGGCTTATTACACCTATGAAAATACCGCCGAGGACCTATATCAGC
>JAESTY010000384.1 GCA_016763355.1 Immundisolibacteraceae bacterium | reverse complement strand
TTTAAGGATTAACGAGGAGAGCAATATGGCTAATTTTACCCGCGGGAAGCAAAGTCCTGGGCCCAGGAAACCATTAAAGGCTTCTATTCGGCACCGATAACGCCGATTACTGTCGACGGCAAGATCGACGAAGCGAAAATGCGCGAGAACATCGATACCTATATTGATTGGGGTGTGGATGGGCTGGTGGTGGGTGGTTTTGCTTCGGAAACCTGGAACATGCAGCCAGAAGAGTGGTTTCGTTTTCACGACATCGTTGGTGATGCGGTCAATGGTCGGACCGATCTCTGGAGCATCATTCTTGATCCCTGCGCTGATTTCTGTTTGCGTAAACTGGAACATATTGAAAAGCTTGGTTTCAGCGGTGCTGAGGTAATGAACCCGATGACCCAGCTGCGTACCGACAGTGAAATTTTCGATTTCTTTAAATATCTGACCGACCGTTCCGACCTGGCGGTTTGCCTGTATCGCACCCCAGTATCCGGCAAAGTGCTGAGCCTTGAGCTGATGAAGCGGCTGGTGGATCTGGAAACCGTGGTCTGCGTCAAGCAGGGCCACTTAAATCGCAAAGAGTCGTTATTGTTAAGACGTGAGTTGCGTGATGACTTTATTGTTTCTGATCCCATCGAAGAGTTTTTCCTGGATGATCTTCGACGCGGTGGCCAGGTGTTGTTTGCCGAATTTTCCTACATTCTTTACGGCAAAAAGCGCGAAGTATTGCGTAGCTATTACGACAATGCACTGCGTGGTGAATGGGATGCGGCCTGGGACGAATGGCTTTCCCTGCGGCCAATCTGGAATATCTATGAAGATGAGTTCATGGGTCCATTATCACAAACCGCTGCTTACGCCCGTTTGATCGGCGTGATTAAGGTCTGGTGTGAGTTTTTGGGTCTGCATGCGGGTCCGGTGACCGCTCCGGTGCAATCTTTAACTGGCGAAGAGCGCGAGCGCCTGCTGGGTAAATTACAGGCGGTAGATATCGTTTAAACGAGTTAGTTAACGACTGATTTAGGCTTTAAGCCCTGAATCAGTCGTCAGTTTTTTGATGATTAAGGGATGAGCAGATGAGTGTGATATTAGTTGCCAGTATGAAGGTTAAGGATGCCGATAAGCTGGCTCAGTACCGTGAGGCTTCAGGGCCAATGGCGCGGGCGGTAGGTGGTGAGCTGTTAGCGAAAGGAAAAAAATTGGCTGATCTTGCGGGCTCCACGGCCGATGGTGGGCTGGTGGTGTTTCGATTCCCAGATGAGGCTACTTTTCGGACCTGGTGGGATTCAGATGAATATCAGCAGTTGGTTCCGCTTAGGAATGAAGCGGCAGAGGGTGTTTTTACTCTTTACGAAGAGTGATGCCCTGGTCTGAATAACAGACTAAAAAAAGGGCGCTCCAGTTATCGCTGGAGCGCCCTTTTTCGTTGTAGCGAAAGTTGCCTATTTATTTTTCCAGACCGGCGCCCGCTTTTCACCGAAGGATCTGAGGCCTTCCTGCAGATCTTCGCTATAGACCACATCGTCCCAGATATCGGTAGCCATCTCTTCGAGTAACTCCTTGTTGTACTTGATCGACAGCTTAACGGCCTTGAGATGACCAGCAACTGATTTAGGAGAGTTGCTGGCAATTTTATTGGCCATTGCCAGGGCTTCGTCTAATAGGGTGTCGTCAGCAACAACCTTATTGACGAGTCCCCAGTCGAGGGCTTTTTGGGCGTTAATGCTACTGCCGGTGAGGGCCATTTCCATAAAGCGGCGGGGTCCGACCACCTTCCACATGTCCAGGAAACCAAGAGTAGGCATTCCCACTTTGGTCTCTGGCATGGCTATTTTAGTCGACTCAGCCGCCACAATTAGCGCGCATGCGTTAGCAAATAGTATTCCGCCTGCCACTGTGTGGCCATGAATGGCGGCGATAGTGGGTTTTTTGCAGTTGGCAATGGCGGTAACGGTGGCCATGCCGGTTTTGGGCAATTCATAGAGGTTGCCGGCGTCTTCTTCGATCAGGCCAAGGGATTCTTTGAGATCAGCACCGGTACAAAAACTACGGCCATTGCCATTGAGGACCGCTACCCAGGCATCGTCGTCTTTGTCGAACTGTTTAACGGCGGCGGTGAGGTTTTCCATCATCGACACGGTCATGGAGTTCATCGCTTCTGGGCGATTCAGGGTGATGATGGTGACTTTGCCTTCGCGGCGGTAGAGCACAGTACTTTCGGACATGGTTTAGCTCCTCACTAAATGTAAATTAATCGGCCTGCAATGTTGGCCGCAGGTGGGTAGAGTGATTAGTTTTGCGGTCACTCTGGTGGTTATTCAGGGGCGACAAGATAACACTGACCGGCGTTGGTTACCGCATCGAGTGGGTGGATGTTTTTCAGAGATAGTCCCCCTGTTTGGGTCGTTAATCGGCGACAATGCGGCCAATTTCGCAATGGTTATGTTTTTTTAGGAGTCCTGCATGTTGGTTAAACGAATTCGAATGATTTCTGTTGTTGCTTTAATGAGTGGTGGTTTGGGCTTGGCTTCCTGTAGCAGTGATCCGGTGCAGGCGGCTTATGATGACTGCATGGCACAAATGGCCGAAGCTAAGGTTGAGGTCAGTAATGACGCTATGAAAGGTATGCTTGAAGGCATTCAGAAGATGGGTGAATCGGCTTGCGGCATGATCCTGACCAGTTGTGAAAAAGACCGCGAAAGTGCGGTTTGCCAGGGCATGATTAAGAGCCATGATTAAGAACCATGATTAAGAAATACGTTGAGGCTGAATAAAGACCTTATTCAAAAAAATCTCTAGTGGTGTGGGGCCATCAGGTTTACTCCAAATTGCGACTAAGGGCGTGTATCAATGATGAACAGTGAGCAGATATTCGATGAGGCGTTGATCGCCCGTTACAACCTGAGTGGTCCGCGCTATACCTCCTACCCGACCGCGGTGCAGTTTCATGATGGCTTCGGTGAACAGCAGTATCTGCAGCAGGTAGAGGCTACCAATGCTCAAGGTGGGCCGTTGTCGATCTATGTGCATATTCCATTTTGCAATACGGTTTGTTATTTCTGTGCCTGCAACAAAATTATCACCGCGAACCGCAAACGGGCGGTGCCTTATCTGGCTGATCTGTTTAAAGAAATTGAGCTGCAGGGTGCGCTGTTTGATCGCAACCGCCCGGTAGATCAACTGCACTGGGGCGGTGGCACGCCAACCTATATTGATCGTGGTCAGCGCGCCCAGTTGTGGGGTATGTTGGCGGAAAATTTCAATTTACATAGCGATGATAGCGGCGAGTATTCGATAGAAATTGACCCCCGTGAGATCGATCCCCAGGGTATTCGTGAGCTGCGTGATCTGGGTTTTAACCGGATTAGTTTTGGCGTGCAGGATATCGATCCGGCGGTGCAAAAGGCGGTTAATCGAATCCAGCCCTGGGAGCTGACCCAGGAGATTTTTTATGCTGCCCGCGACGCTGGTTTTCACTCGATTAGCCTCGACCTGATTTATGGTCTGCCACATCAAACTCGGGAGAGCTTCTCGGCGACCCTGACAGAAGTGATCAAGCTTAGTCCGGACCGGCTATCGGTTTTTAATTATGCCCACATGCCGCAGATGTTTAAGGTGCAGAAACAGATTAAGGATGCTGACCTGCCGTCTGCGGCGCAGAAGCTGGCGATATTGAAAAGCAGTACCGAGCAGTTGCTTGAAGCTGGCTATCGTTTTATCGGCATGGACCATTTTGCCAGGCCCGATGATGAGTTGGCACTTGCGCAGGATAACGGCACCCTGTATCGGAATTTTCAGGGCTATAGCACCCACGCCGAGTGTGACCTGGTGGCCATGGGGAATACCGGCATCGGCATGGTCGGGCGTAGTTATAGCCAGAATGAAAAGGGATTAGAGGATTATCATCAGCGCATAGAGCGTGGCGAAGTACCGTTATTTCGCGGGGTAGAGCTAACCGATGATGATCTGCTACGTCGGGATGTGATCACCCAGTTGATCTGCAATTTCACCCTCAATTTTGCTGTGATTAGCGCAAAGTATCATATTGAATTCGGCGATTATTTTGCCGATGAGCTTCAGGCGTTAATGGCTATGCAGCAGGATGGTTTACTTGATGTAGATAGTAGGTCTATTCAGGTGCGACCCGGTGGTCGGCTGTTGATCCGTAATATCTGTATGGTGTTTGATCGTTATTTGCCGAAGGCGACCGAGCAGCGTTTTTCAAAAGTTATATAGCAATAGTCATAGGGTTTGGTGGGGTTATGCGTCATTTCGAGGAAATTCATACGGATGTGGTCAGTCGAATCGGTGCGGATGAGTTGGCGTCTGAGCTGTTAGTGCCTGCTAGTACCGAGCAGTTGATTGCCTGTGGTGATGATCGTTACCTGTCTTTGATGAGTTTGCGGATTTTTCGTGCTGGCCTCAAACACAGCATGGTCGATGCCAAATGGCCGGCGTTTGAAGCAGCTTTTTTCGAATTTGATCCGCTGGCCGTTGCGGCTATGCATGATGAGGCGTTGGAGCAACTTGCTAGCGATGCTCGATTAATTCGCCACTGGAGTAAGTTGCAGGCTGTGAGGTCAAACGCGCAGCAGCTTGTAGACATTAGTAGCGAATATGAAGGTTTTGGCCGTTATATTGCCGAGTGGCCAGGCAGTGAAATTGTCGACCTTTGGGCTGACTTACAAAACCAGTTCTCTCAGCTTGGCGGTAGTTCCGGTGCTAATTTTTTGCGCATGGCAGGTCGGGATACTTTTTTGTTAACCAGGGATGTTGTGGTGGCGTTAAAGCGGGAAGGTCTTTGTGATAACGAGCCGAAAAGCAAAAAGGCCAGGCAGCAGTTGCAAGCTGTGTTTAATACCTGGGCCGAGCAGAGCCAACTACCCCTGTGTCAGATTAGTAAAATTCTAGCGCTATCGGTAGCTTGAATGGCTTCGGGTAGCTTTCGTTGTTTGGGGTGTGACCTACTGAGAGGTCATTTTCTAACCGTTTGTTGACAGTTTTTCACCGGTCGAATTGTGATTGCTAACCTTGTTCGGTAAGGTTGATGCACTTATTTCAAGCTGCTAGGGGGCGGTCACCTGTGATCAAAATTTCGCCAATGTTAAGTAGATTTAAAACCGTAATTTTTTTTACAATCTTGTTGGTGCAGGTGATGCCATTGCGCGCCGTTACTATCACCGTTGATGTGGTTAACGGTAATGATGCTAACGATGGTCAGAGCGGTGCGGTGAAAACTCTAAAGGCCGCCTGGGCGTTGATGCCTGCTGGCGGTGGCCATACCATGCTGATTAAGCCGGGAACATACAGCGACCCTAACGACGCGGTGGTTACTAGCGATATCGTCAACGGCTCGATTGGTAACTACAACGTTATTAAAGCTGAAGTTGATGGCACCGTAATCATCATGCAGCCAATGGATTTGCAGCCATTAACAGCGGCGCCGGCGGGAAGTCCATCGACTTCTGATGGCCTTGCAACTACTCCACAGTATTTGCAGTTCGAGGGGCTGAAATGGGTTAATGAAATTGATAACACGCCGGCTGCGGGGGCTGGTAATGGTGCCAATGTCTCGATTGTTGGTCATCACATCAAAATTTTACGTTCAGCATTTCGCGGTGCGGGCAACTGCAATAATTTTGCCACCCTAGCTATCGGCAGGGGAGTTACCGAGGCGCAAAACTGGCAGCCAACCCATCACATTTTGATTGAAGATAGTTGGTCTTACGGTCTGGGTGGGCGTTACAACATCTCCATTTTTCATACCGACAACATTGTTATCAGGCGAGTTGTATTACGCCATGACGGCGGTTGGAATGGTGCAAGTGAGGTTGCAGGTTGCAAGAATGACCCGGAAGCGGCGATCGCTACCTATAATTCTGCCGACGTCCATCTGCAAAACCTGATCGTCATCGATAGTGATATCCCTTACTCAGCCCCGGGAGGTAATCCAAACGGTAACTGGGAAGGAACTATCTATACGCTTTACAACGCTGAGTCCGGAGTTATCAACGCCAACAACCCGAATAATGATGTAAACCAGGTTAATGTTCTGGGCGTTGTGCATGACAATACTGGCAGCACCATCACCGGCAACATTATTTTGTTTAGTCACGGTAATGGCTATAAATATGAGGTTGGCAACTCTTCTCAGGTCACAAACAACAATATTAATTTTCCGGCCAAGTCAGTTACCGGCGCGGTGCTGCAGGACAGTGTGGCCCTGAATGTAGCAAACCACGGCATTACCGTGGCCACCGGTGGCGGTGGTGCCGAGTTGATTGAGGTCGATATCAACAACGTGCTGATCGCAACTACTGATACCAATCCATCTACCATGTTCCATTGGTTTAATGGTGCTTGCATGTTAGGCGCGTTTTTCATTTTAACTGATCCTGTATCAGGTGCAACCAGTGTTAAGGGCCGAATGATATTTGGTGCACTTGCTGGCTTTTTAGTGTTTATTATTCGT
>JAESTY010000036.1 GCA_016763355.1 Immundisolibacteraceae bacterium | reverse complement strand
TATGCCAGAACTCTCTCGATGCTGTTAGTGACCGAGACTTTGCCATCGAGTTTAGCGCCTGTTGCAGTTTGATTATGACCCACCTTTCACGATTCTCTGAGGAATTGGTTTTGTGGGCATCGGCACAGTTTAATTTTGTGGATCTACCTGACCGTTTTTGTACTGGCTCGTCCATCATGCCACAAAAGAAAAATCCCGACGTTCCCGAATTGGTTCGTGGAAAAATGGGCCGCGTGGTAGGCCACCTCATGTCATTACTCACCTTAATGAAGGCTCAACCCTTGGCCTATAACAAAGACAACCAGGAAGATAAGGAGCCTCTGTTTGATACGGTGCAGACGGTTCGCGGCTCACTGTTTGTTTATGCAGGCATGCTTGCTGAAATGACCGTCAACGCCGATAAAATGCTGTCTGCGACCCAGCTGGGTTTTACCACCGCAACCGATTTAGCTGATTATTTGGTGCGCAAGGGTGTGCCTTTTCGAGATGCCCATGAAGTGGTTGGTAAAGCTGTACGCCTGGCAATAGATAGTAGGGTTGATCTGGCAGATTTGAAATTGCCTGCGCTGCGGACACTCTGTGCTGAGATTGATGAAACTGTCTATGACGTGCTTACCCTTGAAGGCTCGGTTGCTGCCCGTGATCATCTCGGAGGTACGGCCCCTGTGCAGGTTAGAGCTGCTGTGGCCAGGCATCGATTACTTTTAGATGGTGTTGATTAAGTGGTCTAAATGGCTAGCTGCTTCGGCTGCCTGCTTGGTTTTGGTATAAAAATTCTGTTTTCGGTTTGGGCCTGAAAAGGTCAATTGTGTCGGTTTCTGGTCGATAGTTTTTATCAGCTCGCCAGAAATTGATTAGTAATAACTCTGGCTCCACCCCAATTAAATTCAGTTGCATCCAGTTGATGTCTGTCCTGCAGGGAGCAAGCAGATGAATGCCGAAATTGATTACGAAAAAATCTTCGTCGAACGCGGATGGCGCTATTTACGCGCGCTCAATCGCTTCCCTGGAGCAAGAGCAGAAGAGTTTAAGACGGCGGCGGATAAGGCTCGGGTAGAGCCCGGTCATCGAGTTATCGATGTGCCGGCTGGTGGTGGAATGCTGAGTCGGTATTTACCGGAGGGCTGTGTGGCCGTGCGGCTTGAATGTGCGCCGGGATTTAGCAGTGGTGACCAATTGCGTAGTCATGCTCGAGCTGATTACAGCTGTTGGCCGTTAGCCGATGCCAGCGCAGAACGGGTGATCTCAGTGGCCGGAGTGCACCATGTTGAAGATAAGCGGCCCTTTTATCATGAAGCCGCTCGCTGTCTGGCCCCCGGAGGGGTGTTGCTGCTTGCCGAAGTGGCTGAAGGGTCGGTTATCGATACTTTTCTTGATGGTTTTATAGATCGATATAATCCACAGGGCCACAACGGGTTTTACCTTAACGATCAGTCGCTGGTTGATCTGGAGCAGGCGGGGCTGAAAATTGATTCGGTTACCGAACAGGCGTACCACTGGAATTTTAGTTCTGCCGCTGACATGCACGCTTACTGTAGTGATCAGTTTGGTTTGAAGGCAATTGATCAAGATCAGTTTGTGGCCGAGCTTGGTGAATATCTACCCCTGGAAATTGATCAGCAGCAGCGGGTAAAGCTGCCCTGGGTGTTGCGCCACATCAGGGCGATTAAACCAGTTTAAGAAGCGAACGCAGGTCTGCTGTTCGTCCGAATTTTTTTGCTGGCAGTTGGGTGGTCGGTTCCGCCCAGCGAAGTTGTTGAACTGGTGCGGAAGATGCGCTCTATCAGTGTCGATTTCAAAGACATAACTTTAAAAATAATTTTAATTGTTAACGGATAGATCTATTTGCAATTTAGATTCCGCCAAATTATTGACGTCATTCGATGCTAAAGCGTCATTTATCTGGCGAAATCAGGTAAAAAACAGTCAGCTTTTGGGGTTGGGTAAAACCGGTGGTGCTAGTTTTTATGAAAAATTTTTCAAGAAGAATAATGTCTAATTATCGTGTTCCAGGCTCAATGAGGCGGGAGTTAGCTAGCGGTTAGTCTGGCATGGTTGATCTAGAATTGGTGGTCGGCGTATTTTCTGTGGAAGGTCTGAGGCTGGGAGGACAGCCCTAAGTAGCTTGCGGGCGAGCTTTATTTTCCTGGTTGGTAAGTGTTGTTTTAATTAGGCGGGTATTTATTGTTAAAGCAATACTAACGCGTGCCGTTAAGTTATTTAGCGCAGATAAGTCGCCTTCTTATTGCAGAGTATCTGGGTGTTAATGGGTGTTTGGTAAAAATTGGCATGAATCTCGCTATCCTCACTGGTAGAGGCAACAATCATTAACCGGTGAATTTTGCGAACGAATTTTTTGAATCCTCCCCCTAAGAGCATCATGCTCTTCTTTGAGCGCTACATCTTGTAGCGCTTTTTTTTGTCTGAATTTTGGAGTGGTTTGAATGGTAAGTATTCCGGTTAAGAATGCCAGTTTTAGAAGTTGGCATGAATTTGGCTATGTACATTGTCAGGAAGGTGGTCTTGTCTGTAACAGACAAAACTAGCATTTCCACTTGAACCGATTAGGAATACCGAATTTAGCAAATTGAAATACTGAATCCTCCCCCTAAGAGCATCATGCTCTTCTTTGAGCGCTACATCTTGTAGCGCTTTTTTTTGTCTGCGATTCAAGGTGAGGTGCTGGCAATCTGACCCGTGGTGTTTTTAGGCTAGTTGGAATTAATCCAGTGATGTTGAGATTGGTCGTCGAGCAGGTAGTTGCTTTCATCATCCAGGTTAAATTTGAGCCGTTCTGCGCTATCAGGGTCGTCAAAGCTGAGTTGCCAGCTACAGAGCTGAAGTGGCGGTACTGGTTGATCGGCAGGCAGGTCGCCGGCTTTGCCGTGTAGACGATCGCCAATCAAGGGCCAACCTGCATTTGCCAGATGAATGCGTATTTGGTGTTTTCTGCCGCTACTTATATTGACCCGAACTATTGACTGGTTAGTCGCAATGTCATATGTGCGTAGTGCAACTTCACTGTGAGCAGGCTTAGATGAAATAGGGTCGTTGAGTATTAAGGGGGTGGCTGTATCAGGAAATTCTCCCTCTACTCTGGCCAGGTAGGTTTTGTTAACCAGCCGGTCATGGAATTGCCTGGCAAGGTGCCGGGTTGCAGATTTACTGTGGCCTACCACCATCAGTCCGCTAGCAGCCCGGTCGAGTCGATGGATCAGGAAGGCGTTGCGCTCTGGTGACAGCTGCTTTTCAGCGTATCGGGTCAACGTGCAGTGATCACCCCATTTGGTGCCCTGGGAAAGCATGGTCGCTGGTTTGTTCCAGACACTATAGCTACCGCCATCTACAATCAGTTTAGCGACAGCAGGGGCGCTAGCAAGTATTGCCGGATCCCAGTAAAAATGCAGTTGGTCGCCGGGCTGAAGTTCACGTCCGCCACGTCTAAGGCGACGAATTTGCTGGTCACGTTGCCACCAGACAGCACCTTGCTGCATGATTTTCTTTAAAGCGGTTTTAGAGAGCCCACTCGCATCAGCGAGCAACGCCGCTGCGGTTGAAGGCGTATCAACCGTTAGATGAAACTCCTGTTTAGTTTGACCCTGGGTTACGGGTCTATCTGCCGGTATTGCGTTGGCAGTTTCAGCACCTAAGTTGCTGCGGTCAGCCAGGGCTATAGTTCCTGGCTGAGTTGGATAGCGAGTCCAATGTAGTCGCTGGGCGTGAGCGCAGAGAGCCGAACCTTCTCGGCATCGGGAATCTCGAGGCCGGCAATAAAGGTATCGAGTATTTGCCGGTTGATGCGTTGTCCACGGGTTAATGCTTTAAGTTTTTCGTATGGT
>JAESTY010000383.1 GCA_016763355.1 Immundisolibacteraceae bacterium | reverse complement strand
TCAATGAAGACCTCGAACCGCTAAAGGATTTTATTTTGCCGGGGGGTAGCCTGGCTGCAGCCCAATGTCACGTTGCCCGCACCATCTGCCGCCGTGGTGAACGCCAGATGGTGTCGTTGGCCCGTGAAGAAACCGTCAACCCGATTGGTATGCGTTATTTAAATCGGCTATCTGATTTATTGTTCGTGTTGGCGCGTAAGTTAAATCAGCATTTCGAAGTCGCTGATCTGCTCTGGCAACATAAAAAGAACAGTTAACTGGTCGAGAGCACCAGCTAGATTGCTTTGGGTACTTTCCGCGGCCGACCCCGTTCATCCACCGCTACAAAGGTCAGCTCTGCGGCGGTGACCTTAACCCCCTCCTCACTACTGGATCTACGCTGCGCATAGGCTTCTATGGTGACAGTAATTGAGGTGTTGCCGACCTTGGTAACATGGCCGTAAAACGACACCAGATCACCCACATAGACCGGCTGTTTAAATTCGAACGAATTCACCGCCACGGTCACGGCACGACCCCGAGAGCGCTGGCCGGCGATCACGCCACCAGCTAAATCGACCTGAGACATTAGCCAGCCGCCAAAAATATCCCCAGAAGGATTGGTATCTGCAGGCATGGCAATAACCCGAATTGCGAGTTTTTGTTCATCAAGCTCGGTCATGGGGATGGTTTCGTCATTACTCATAAGAGTGAATCACTGTATTGAGCTAAATGGTGGTTGTCGTCACCGAGCCAGGTGTTAATGGTGGTCAGGCGTTTGAAATAGTGGGAGACATTAAGCTCGTCGCTCATACCGACACCGCCATGGAGCTGGGTTGCACTCTGGCCCATCAGTCGACCGGCGCGGCCAATAAAGTTTTTTGCCGCCGACAATGCGGCTCTGCGTTGGTCACGAGCACTATCGGCTCGGTCTGCAGCCAGATAAACCATCGACCGGCTCTGCGACAGCGCAATAAACATATCCACCGCCGCGTGCTGCAGCACCTGGAATTTGCCGATTGGCGTGTCGAACTGTTTACGGGTTTGCAGGTATTCCACCGTGGTCTGGTGGAGGATTTCCATACAGCCCAGTGCTTCGGCGCTGAGCGCAGCGATGCCCTGATCAAAACACCACTCAATGGCTTCGAAGGCGTTGCCAGGCTCGCCCAATAAAGCACTTTCAGCAACCTCCAGTTGTTCGAAAGTCAGGTCGGCGGCCTGTAATCCATCGGCGGTACGGTAACCACGGACGGTTAAGCCAGGGCTATCCGCAGCGACCAGGAACAGGCTGATTCCTTCAGCATCGATATCTCCAGCGCCACCGGTTCTAGCGCTGATTAAATAATAATCAGCGTCGTTGCCGTTGAGGACCACGGATTTTTGTCCACTGAGCAGATAGCTGGCGTCATTGGAATCGGCCTTGCTCTGTACCCGTTCCAGTTCATACCGACTACCGGGCTCGCTATGGGCCAGTGCTAGCTTGCAGCTGCCGTCTATAAGTTTGGGTAGCAGATCAGCTTTTTGTTCTGTATTGCCAAGTCTGGCAAATAACTGTCCGCTGAGCACGATGCTGGCTAAATAGGGCTCTAGCACCAGGCCGCGGCCAAAGGCTTCCATTAACACCATAATTTCGCCGGCACCGCCGCCGAAACCGCCATCTTCTTCGTTGAACGGCAGCCCAAGCCAGCCTAGTTCAGCAAATTGCTGCCATTGCTGCTGGCTATAGCCCAGGTCACTGGCAGCGCGGCTTTGACGGGTGAGGAAGTCGTAATCGCGCTCGATATACTTTTCGGCGCTCTGCTGCAGCATCTGCTGGAGTTCGTTGAGCTGATAGTCCATGGTTATAACCCCTTATTTATAAACCAAGCACGGCTTTAGCGATGATGTTCTTCTGAATCTCGTTGGAACCGCCGTAGATCGAGCTTTTGCGCCAGTCAAAATAGTGGGGCAGCAGCGGTGCGGCGTAATCAGGACCCACTGGTTCGGTTTCACCCCAGCCGCTGAGTAACACTTCTTTGTGATAGGGCAGGCCGTAATAACCGACCGCCTCGGCGAGTAGTTCAGTGATCATCTGTTGAATTTCGGTGCCGCGAATTTTTAGTAACGATGCCTCTGGCCCTGGCCCGCGACCAGCACTTTCGTCTGAGAGTACCCGCATGTTGGTCTGTTCCAGTGCTAGCAGGTCGATGCTAACTTCGGCAACCCGGTCGCGAAAACGGTTGTCCTGCCAAAGCGGCTGGCCCTGTTGAGTTTCCTGTTCTGCAATGGTTTTGAGTCGTTTCATTTGTTGCTTTGAGGCGGCGACACCAGCGATGACAGTACGCTCATGGCCGAGCAGGTATTTGGCGATGGTCCAGCCAGCGCCTTCTTCACCGACCAGGTTTTCTTTGGGTACTTTGACGTCTTTGAGGAATACCTGATTAACCGTGTGTAAGCCGTTATTAGTAATAATCGGTGCGACCTCAACCCCCGGATCATTCATATCGAGTAACACAAAAGAGATGCCCTGCTGTTTGCGGCCTTCGCTACTGGTACGCACCAGGCAGAACATCTTGTCGGCGTAATGGGCGTAGGTGGTCCAGATTTTCGAGCCGTTAACTAAATAATGATCACCCTTATCGACGGCCTGGGTCTTCAGGCTGGCAAGATCAGAGCCTGCGTCGGGTTCTGAATAGCCCTGACACCACCAGGTGGTGCTGTCGAGAATCGCCGGCAGATATTGCTGTTTCTGGTCTTCGGAGCCAAATGACAGTAATACCGGGCCCAGCATGGTCAGTCCAAATGGCATTACTCGCGGGGTCTGGGCGGCGCTGATTTCTTCATCGAAGATATAGCTCTGGGTTGGACTCCAACCGGTGCCACCGTATTGTTCAGGCCAGCGTGGCGCGATCCAGCCTTTGCGGTGCAAAATTTGTTGCCAGGTGACGTAGTCCTGCTTGTTGGGTGCGGCCCCAGCGTTCATTTTGTCCCGCAATGGCTGCGGATATTCGGCCTCGATAAACTCGCGGACTTCCAGGCGGAAAGCTTCTTCTTCAGGGGTGAAATCAAGCTGCATCGGGTGCCCCGGCTATTTATTAACGGCAGAAAAAAATGGCCCAGCAGTTGCTGAGCCATTTTGGTTACGGATTGACCTAATTAGCGATAAAGCTCATTGCTAAACGGTTGAACTTGTCGGCATGTTCCCACTGGGCCCAATGTCCGCAATGACTGAATACATGCAGGTCCGCATCTGGAATACCCCAGACAAACTTCAGGCCATGATCCAGTGGCACGAAACGATCATCCCGGCCCCAGATGACTAAAGTTTTGGCCTTTACCTCACCTAGACGTGAGCTGAAATCGGTCAGCGCTTTGGCCGGATTAGCCATGCTCTTGACGAAATTTTCCAGGTGCTCGGGCTTGCGCATCATATTGTCGTAGCGTTTCTGGATCAGGTCGTCGGTCATTTTTGATGGATCAAACACGAATACCTGAATCATCTTTTTCAACAATTCAAGCGAAGGGTTCTGGTAAAGCGCGAACAGAATTTTGATGCCTTCCATCGGCATCGGTGCGAACAGGCTTTGGCCGCCACCGCCGGCGCCCATCAAAATGAGTTTGTCTAAACGGTCTGGGTATTGCAGCGCAAAACTTAGCGAAGAGGCGCCGCCCATAGAGTTGCCGATCAGGTGGGCCTTATCAATGTCGAGCTGGTCCATCAGACCCTTAACCGCGTTGGCGTTGAGCACATCACGGGGTAAATCTGAAACCACCGGATCGGATTTATTAAAGCCAGGGCAGTCCAGCAAGATGGTGTGGTAATTCTCGGCAAAGGCATCCATGTTGCGGGAGAAATTACTCCAGCCAGCTGCACCGGGACCGCCGCCGTGCAACATGATCACGGTTTCGCCGCTACCGGCTTCGTTGTAATGCAGCTGCATGCCGTCAACGGTGACGTATTTACTGGTTTGCTCTTCTGTATAGGCCATGATTTTTCCCTCTCCTGGACAGTGATAGTAAAGCGATATCCTACCGAACCGACCTGACCGATGTTGTATCCATTGATCTGATTGAGATCTGTTGGTAGGCAGGCGGTTACTTTAACCCGGATTATTTATCGACACGTCGTTTGTTAATCGACAAAATATCGAGCGGCGGGCAGAGTTGGGGTTTCGCAGAGGTTTTTGGGACGAGAACAACAAAAAGCCGGCATGAGCGACGCTCATGCCGGATAGAGAGGGCTCATTATGAGATTGAGAGAAAACTCTCTGGTTGACTGGCTAGCTTAGCGACGTCCACCGCTGTTGCCGCCTCCTTTGTGTCCGCCACGAGAGCTGCCGCGGCTCCCCGACCGGCTCATATTGCTGCGGCCTTGTCCCATGCTGGGGTAGCGGTTAGCAGAATTTTGCGCCAGTTGGCGGTTACCCTGGTGGATGCGGGAATCGGAGCGACCATGGCTATTGGCGCGCTCACGAAAATTACGGGCGCGTTGACGTTCGCGTTGATTGATTTGACCATCATCATTACGGTCCATGCGGGCAAACCGTTGATCATTTTGTGGTTGGTGCTTGCCGCCAGAGCGCTGGTCTTTTTTACGCTTTTTCATCTTCTTAGCGTAATGCTGTTCACGGCTGCTGAGTTCGCCGTTGTTATCACGGTCGAATCGCTCAAATCTGCTTTGGTTAGGCTCGGTGGCGGTGGTTTGTTCTGCCTGGACTGGTTGAATAAACAGCCCGGTCGATAACAGTCCAAACAGGATGATACCGATCAGCTTTGATGTTTTCTGTTGCATGGGTTGTCCTCAGATTGTTGTGAAATTCCCGATGGCTAATCGCCTCCGTAAGGAGGGCCCATCAAAAACTTCGTAAGAACCTGTAACAACGAGGCGGCTTTAAAAGGGTTGACCTGCCACCCGGCTAAACCGAAGCGGCAGGTCAATCAGGTGCAGTGATTAGGCCAGCAAAAATTCCAGATGAGCCTTGTTAAATGGCTCTGGTTCTTCCCACTGAGGCCAGTGAGCACTGTTTTCCAGCACCACCATGCGGGCGTCAGGAATATAGGTCATGGCTTCTTCGGCAAGTTCTACTGGTTGGCCGGGATTGTGGCGGGTCCAGAGCACTAGGGTTGGGCATTTGATGTCGCGCATGAGTTCAGGATTAACCCAGCGATTACACCATTCATCATCGACCACGCCGCCGAGTACGCTCATAGCAATTTTGCCCATGATCGGAGCCATGCCTGGCTGGGCATAAACCTCGTAGCGGACATCAACCAGTTCATCGGTGATCGATTTTTCAGGCTCGGCCATTAACCAGCCCAGACGGGCTCGAACTGCATCTTTAGTGAGGTTGCCGGCAGCTTTTTTGGAGCGTTCCAGGGCGTCACTGAGTTCGGCGCGGCCTTTGGCATTTGGTGGCATCAATATGCCGGTGTTCTGCACCAGCTTGATGACTTTCTCGGGGTATTTGATCGCGGTCCAGGAAGACACCATGGCACCGAGGGATTCACCGGACAGGTAAACCGGTTCGCCACCGATAGCGTCGATGAACTTAACCAGGTGATCGACAAAATCATCGATGGTGTAATCACAGTCGGGACGGTCGGTGTAACCGTGGCCGATCATGTCGATGGAGTAGACGTGGAAATGTTCAGCATGAGCGGCAATATTGCGCATGTAGGCTTCGGCGTGACCGCCGGTGCCATGCAGAAAGATCAGCGCTGGGCCACTGCCAGCCTCGATGACCCGGGTACGAATGCCCCCAGCGTCTATGTAGCGCTGGCGATAATCCACGCCCATTAAATCAACCCAGATGCTGCTCATTTGCTTCTCCCTATAAGTTAAATGCTCTTGATGGCTGTTAGCTCTTGGCAGTGGTGTTGCTAAACATTAAACCGAAAGTGCACCACGTCACCATCCGCAAACACATATTCTTTGCCTTCCTGACGCCACTTGCCCGCATCTTTGGCGCCAGCCTCACCTTTATATTCAATGAAGTCATCATAGGTAATCACTTCCGCCTTAATAAAACCGCGTTCAAAATCGGTGTGAATCACCGCGGCGGCCTGGGGTGCCTTGCTACCGGCGGTCAATGTCCATGCACGCACCTCCTGCTCGCCAGCGGTGAAATAGGTCTGCAGACCGAGTAGTTCATAGCCGGCGCGAATCACCCGGTTGAGACCCGGTTCTTCAAGATTCATTTCTGACAGGAATTCGGCTTTTTCTTCATTGTCGAGTTCAACGATGTCGCTCTCTATCGCCGCACTGATGGCAACAATTTGGGTGTTTTCGGCGCTGGCGATAGCGGCTACTTTATCCAGAAATGGGTTGTCGGTAAAACCATCTTCGGCGACGTTGGCGATATACATTACCGGTTTGATGGTCAGCAGGTGCAGTTCGTAGAGGGATTCAACTTCTTCTTCATCCAGGTTCAGCGTGCGTACCGGCAGG
>JAESTY010000382.1 GCA_016763355.1 Immundisolibacteraceae bacterium | reverse complement strand
TTTCAGCTAAGTAAATCCTCTGGTAAGACCCCTGGTTTCAGGGCTTGCCAGAGTGTCGGTTGGCCTTCAATTGGGAGAGGTGGGGATGAACAAGTTAAATGATGTGGTAATCAGCAAGGCTACTTCGGTGGCTTCGTTACGTGATTACCTGGATTTTTTACAAAGCCATAAGCAGTTCATCACCTGGCCTGATGCGGTGATGCCTGAGCCAGATATTCGCAATGTGATCGCTGCGGGAGGGCGGGATTTTATGACCCAGCCGGCGATCATGTTTGACAAAATTATCGGTTATCCGGGAAAGCGAATGGTGGCCGGGGTGCATGGTAGTTTTGCCAATATAGCCCTGCTGTTGGGTATGCCCAAGCAGAGCAGTATTAAGTCGATGTTCTATGAAATGGTCAGTCGTTGGGACAGCTCAAATGCGGACCTGCGCCGGATTGATCCAGGCGCTGCGCCGGTGCATCAAAATCGCATCGAGCAGGACATTAATCTTTATGACCTGCTGCCCCTGTATCGGATTAACGAATACGATGGCGGTTTTTATCTGGGTAAGGCCAATGTGGTCAGCCGTGATCCTAGTGACCTGGATAATTTTGGTAAACAGAATGTCGGTATTAACCGTATTCAGTTGCACAGTAAAGATAGCTTCACTCTGCTAAGTCCGCCGGTGCATGATCTGGGTCGGCAGATGCGCATTGCGGATGAGACCGGTTTGCCGCTGAAAATTGCGGTGATGCTGGGCAATCACCCGGCGATGGCGTTGTTTGCTGCCACGCCGATTGGTTATGAAGAATCTGAATTCGAGTACGCCTCAGCGATGATGGGGGCGCCGTTGGCGCTCACTGAATCTGGTAATGGCATGGATATTTTGGCCGAAACCGAGATCGTTATTGAAGCGGATTATGTGCCGGGCGAGTACAAAATTGAGGGGCCGTTTGGCGAGTTCCCGGGTAGTTATAGTGGCGTGCGTCGGGCACCGGTGTTTAAGGTCACTGCGATTTCTCATCGGAATGATCCAATCTTTGAGAACATTTATATTGGTCGTGGCTGGACTGAGCATGACACCTTGATTGGCCTCAATACCTGTACGCCGATTTACGCGGTATTGAAAAAAGAGTTTCCCGAAGTTGAGGCGGTTAATGCCATGTACCAGCATGGCCTGACCGGGATTATTTCAGTTCATCAACGGTACGGCGGTTTTGCTAAAACCGTAGCGATGCGGGCGTTAAGCACACCTCATGGGTCTATGTATCTGAAGAACCTGATCATGGTCGATGCGGATGTAGATCCGTTTGATCTGACCGAGGTGATGTGGGCGCTTTCTGTGAAAACTCGCTCCGACGATATTATTGTGATGCCGGGTATGACCGGAATTCCGGTGGACCCAGCGTCTATCGTGCCGGGTAAAAGCCATAAGCTGATTATTGATGCGACTACCCACGCATCTCCTGACCCTATTGGTATGGATAGTGAAATGGTGGAACCACCCACCGGGGCTGATATTGATGCGTTACAGAGAATGGTTAGCCAGCTGCAGGAGGCAGTGCAATGAATTCATGTCCACGTTGCGATAAAACCCAGATTCGACTCGAACACCAAGGTAAAGAACAGGGCAAGGTAGTCTGGTCAATTTTCTATTGTGAGGACTGTGGGTATTCATTTCGGGATTCAGAGCCCGATAGCGTACTGGTCAGAGACCAGCGGCGACCGTTTTTTAATCTGGAGTCGACCGACCCGGAAGACTATCCTTTCATGATGGCGCCTAATCCAAGGAAAAAATCAGCGTAATTTGTTGTGGCGAAGAAAATATAAAAGGATGCTGGATTGACGGGGGTTACTGAGCTTCCACCGGGTGGTTGCTCAGTTTTTTTGTTACTTAAGATAGTGTCAATAGGGTTCAAAAATTGAGCAACGGCGCTCAAACAGGTATTAGGTGGGGAATATTTTTTTAATAAGAAATTTCAGGGGTTTTTGGTTCATTGGCTAATGTTAATTTGCGCGCATTGATTTGCGCGTTTTCGGTTTCTGCAGGTCTGTTTTCATCAGTTGCGTTAGCGGTGAGTGATAGCAGTTCTGCTCGCCAACGCCATCCGCTGCTAGCACTCTCCCTTGAAGAGCTGTTTGAACTCGAGGTGACTACCGCCAGCCGTAAGCCAGAGCAACTCGCCGATGTGGCCTCGGCGGTTTATATCATCTCCAGCGAAGATATTCGACGCTCGACTGCAACCGCGGTGCCTGAACTATTAAGAATGGCCCCGGGAGTTGATGTGCGTCGGGTTGATGCCAGCCATTGGGCGGTGAGTGTGCGTGGCTTCAATGGCGATTTCGTTAGCAATCTACTGGTGTTGCTGGACGGAGTATCGGTTTATCGACCGACTTTTTCGGGGGTTAACTGGGATGAGCTAGATCTTGACCTGGCCGAGATTGAACGCATAGAAGTGGTGCGTGGTCCGGGTGCCGCGACCTGGGGAGTTAACGCGGTCAATGGGGTCATTAATATTATTACTCGTTCATCGACGATGAGTCAGGGCAACCGAGTTTCTGTGCAATATGGAGATAATCTGCGGCCGGTAGTGGGTCTGTCTCACGGCGGCAAAGTAGGTGAACGACTCAATTATAAATTCAGTGGTTATTTTCGAGCTAATGGCAACAGTGACGGTATAACTGATCGGGGTGATAGCGCTGCAGATGATAGTTGGTATAGCCGCCGATTGGAGTTCCGTGCTGATTTAGCCTTGAACAGCCGGGATGAACTGACTCTGATTGGCCGAGGCTGGAATAGCCAGCGCAGACAGATTTCTGATGTTTTTTCGCCAGTAGCGCCGCTGCGAAGTCACCCAGTGGGTGGTGCCGAAATCTATGGTGGTACGGTCATGTTAGCGCTGCAGCAGCAGCGCGACTGGGGCAGTCGGCACTGGCAGGTTCATTACGACGAGCGCAGCCGGCATGAATTGAGATTTAATAGTCGAGATAAAACACTTGAATTTGAGTTAACCCAACTAAATCGTTTGTCTGATCACAGAGAACGGGTTTGGGGCTTAGGGTATCGCCACCTCAGTAGTGAGCTGGAAGGAAGTTTTGGGCTATGGGCCGATCCAGATATGTTCCGGGAAGATCTGTTCACCGGCTTCCTACAGGAGAGTTGGACGCTGGCGAATGACCGGCTTCGGCTGACTTTGGGTAGTAAAATTGAGCAGAGTAGCCGGGTAGATTTTAATGCTCAGCCCTCTTTTAAAGTCAGTTATCGGGTCGATCCGCTGACTTCGGTTTGGGGATCGGTTTCACGGGCTAAACGGACGCCGTCTCGTCTGGAAACCCATGGTCTGTTTGTGACAGCCGACCTGGCCGAAGTGCCGATACCGCTGTTTGTCGCACTGCAGGGTAATAGTGAAGTGGATGCTGAAACCCTGGTGGCTTATGAAATTGGAGCGCGTCATCGTTTTGGTAATCACCTAAGTATCGATATGACCCTGTTTCTGCATGACTATGATGAACTGATTGGCGTTACCTTAAATAATAGCCCTCAATTACAGGCATTGCCCGCACCTCACGCGTTATTACTGATACCATTTTCTAATCTTGAAGATGCTCGGCTTTATGGGGTAGAGCTTTCCAGTAATTGGAAAATTAATAAAAAATGGCATATCAAGGCGAGTTATAGCTGGTCTAAACTTGATGGTATAGGTCCTCCTCAGGACCGAATCGTTCATAACCCCCCGGAACAGATTTTTAATATGAATTCCTATTTATCAATAGGAGAGCGTTGGGAGCTGGACGGTAACCTTCGCTATACAGATAAGGATGTTTCTAGTGGAGTCGAGAGCTGGTGGAGCCTGGATTTGCGGCTTGGCTGGCACCCCAGAGACGATTTGAAATTGAGCCTGGTGGCTAAGGACTTACTCGAATCAGAGCATTTTGAATACAACGATTCAACGGTTACCGAAGTTAGTTCGGTTGGTCGAACCGCCTTCATCCGTTTGGATTGGCAGTTTTAACTATCCTAATAATTGATTATGTGACCATAAAGGCACGGCAGGGGACGGCTTAAAGGAATTCTCTGCGGTGTTTTTAGAATAACGGTGGAAGGAGTGAGTTTGTTAACCAGCCTAAGTGTGAGCCCTGCTCTGATGTTTGTGACCCATGGATTGTTAATATGAATTTGAGCAGGAAATACTGGTTTTCTGGGATGTACCTTTGAGGTTTGGGAAGTATCTGTGTGCAGGTAACAGGCCTGCTGCATGATTTACCAGGGATTACTGGGTTGATTCACGACACCAGTAATCGGTTGTTGCTGAGCGCTCTGCTGGGTTTTCTGTTGCTAACGTCCGCACAAGTCAGTGGCGCTGAATCTGAACCCGTTGGCATTAATACCCTCAAAGCGGTCTATTTGTTTAACTTTGCCCGTTTTGTCGAATGGCCTGCTGATAGCCAAGATGGAGACGTCAACAAGCGCTATTTTTGTTTTTATGGTGCTGATCATCTAGCCAGGACTTTTGCTGAGATCACTGTGGGTGCATGGCTGGGTGAGCGTCAGGTGATGGTTCGACGCCTGGCACGGCTGACCGATGCCGATCAGTGTGATCTGCTGTATACCAATGATTCGGTTCCGCCAGTTGGTGGCCCGATTGAGGGGTTATTAACGGTCGGTATCGGCCCCAGTTTTGTTCGAAACGGCGGCGTTATCGGATTGGTTCAGAAGGACCAACACCTTCGCTTTAAGGTTAATCGTGGGGCTGCGGTTGCCGCAAAGTTGACGATTAGTTCACACCTGTTGAGTTTGGTCCTGGTGTCCGGCGCTGAGGTGGACGATGAATAGGAGCAGTAACCTTCTGTTACGCCTCTGGCATCGCTGAACCGGGACAGGTGCATCATGACCAGCGCGGCGTTAGAGCAGAATTCTATGAGGTAGTCCCGGTCGGAGACGGCGTCCATGCTGTTGACGGAAATTGCGTCGAAGTCCAGTTCGTCGGCCACCTGTTTCCGATTGATGGGGTAGGTGGTGCCTGCCAGAGCAGCTGATCCCAACGGCATAACATTTACCCGCTTGCGTAACTCACCGAAGCGTTGGTGATCACGGTGGAACATTTCCACGTAGGCCAGGAGGTGATGAGCCAGCAGAACGGGCTGCGCGTGTTGGAGATGAGTACAGCCGGGGAGGATGACCTGAAAATGGGTATCCGCCATGGTGGACAACGCCC
>JAESTY010000381.1 GCA_016763355.1 Immundisolibacteraceae bacterium | reverse complement strand
CCCCTGGCACCACGTCCATCGCCAGGTCGGGCGCAGCCTGCGCCAATAGACTGCCGTTAAGTGACGCCAGTAACTGAACGTAGGAGACGTTGAAATCGGCACGGGCGACTTGCTCGACAATAACCCCAGCGGTTACTGCATCTAATCCCAGGCCACCGAACGCCTCGGGAAGCTCAGCGCCGATAAAGCCAAGGTCACCCATTTCCCGCAGCAGTGCCCGGTCAATTTTTCCATCTTGCTCTCTGGATTGGTATCCGGGGGCCAGTTTATCCTCAGCGTAGCGCTGAACTGCTTCTGCGATGGCAAGCTGGTCTTCTGTAAAGTCGAAATTCATTGGTTATTCTCACTGCAAATCATTGCGGATTAATGGTTCTTTATTTGGTTATTTCGGTTGTTCCGATTCAGGCTTAATCTGCTTTAACCGTCGTTGAGGTAGGCATCTACCTCCATCTCAACCAGCACGTCTGGATCAAAAAAACCCTCCACATGCAGTAGTGAGGTAGCCGGGTTGATTTCACCAAACACCTCTTGATGGGCACGTCCAATATCCCACAGGTGTTCCATGCTGGTGATATAAATTCGGCTGCGAATCACATCATCAGCACTCGCACCTACCGCCTCTAAAGAGGTCAGTATGTTTTTTAGCACCTGCACCGACTGCTGATAAACATCGCCCTTACCAACGATATCACCATAGAGGTCCGCCCTCGGAGCTGTGCCGGAAACCGCGACCATATTGCCAATACGGGAAGCCTGTGAATAACCGAACTGATCGGCGAATTGTGGCGGTGCTGCCAGCTGTTTACGAGTCATTGCCTGCTCCTTATTATAAAGGTTATGTTCTTCATCTAGCTTGATCTGGCCGATGAGTTATGGATTTCGTGGTAACTATGGCTCAACCTTTAGCCTTACTGCCGTTCCCAACCAGGAGCCTACAACACTCTACTGACTGGACCGGTTTACTGAACAGTGCTCACTGGCAGCTTGCGGTTGAACTGATTGTCACGAGGATTTCCCCCAATTTTTAACCCAGTCTGATTAGGCTAATAAGCAGACACCAATGAAAAGTTACTAAAAAAAAGGCTGCCCAGAGGCAGCCTTTTTTAAACGTTCATCAACCCCCATTTAAAATCAATCCATCCAGTTAGGCATGATTTCAGTCGCCCATAATTCCAGATTCCGCATCATTAGATCATGGGGAATAGGCCCAGGGTACTGCCACATCAGAAAGTACTCAGGGTTATGTTTTTTCACCATCTGTTCAATCTGACGATTGATGTCGTCTGGTGTGCCGACAAACTCAAAGCCAGACTCACGTAAATAGTTGTAATCACACTCTTTGGGGATCTCATCGGTTTGGCCTTTTTTGCGGAAAGCCTCATTAAAACCAATCGGTGCAAACCATTTAGGCCAGACAAAGCCGTTAGCTCGTTCGGCATGATAGTGGGCTTCATTACGATCACGGGATACAAAAGTATCGCGAAAAATACCAATATTCTGTCCATAAGCGAAGTTATGACCGGCTTCGGCAGCAGTTTCCTGGTAGGTCGTAAATAGATCCGTCAGCGTCTCATCACAGGTCGATAACGCGAAAGGCGCAATCGCTTCCCGGGCGCAAAATTCAAAGGTACTCTTACTGAACGAGAAGGGCTGAAAAATCGGCGGGTGGGGATCCTGATAAGGCTTAGGCGCAATACCTATTTCGGTAATCATGCCGTTCTCGTCCTGACCCTGGCCAAATTCACTAACCGCGTCATGATCAAAATGAAGATCGTCTGGTGGGATGGTCCAGTGTTCCGATTTATGACTAAAAGTATCGGTGGTCCAGGCTTTTTTGAGAATTTCATAATGCTCATAAAACAGGGCATTATTCTTCAGGTCGGTTTCAGACTTATCCGACATGGTCCCGCCCACGCCGTATACCTGGCCTAGTACATCTGCCCAACGCTTTTGATAGCCACGGGCCAGGCCTACAAAGGTCCGTCCTTTGAGCATGTGATCTAACATGGCAAGATCTTCGGCAAGCCGCAGCGGATTCTGAAACGGCAGTACATTCGCCATCTGGCCGATACGAATATTTTTGGTGTTCAAACCAAAATAGAGGCCAAGCAAAATCGGGTTGTTCGACTGCTCCAGGCCTTCGATATGAAAGTGGTGCTCAGTAAAAGCAGCACCCCAGTAGCCCATCTCATCGGCTGCTTCGATCTGCTTTTTGACCTGCCAGAGCATGTTCTGGTAGTTCTGTTTGTTGATACCGGCCATGCCCTTCAGGGTCTGGTCATGGGTGCCCACGGAGGGCAGATAAAAAAGGACAAATTTCACGTTCTAGAACTCCTCTCAAATAAAACTATGACTGCTAGTGCTGTCCAGCTTTAGCCAGACAACACCCTCTCAGCAGCTCCCAAAAAACATGTTAACTAGTCGTACTCGCCGCCCACCCGTAATTTCGGTTCGTCCCGCAATGGCGCATGACCCTCATGACAGATATTGTGGTCATGGCCAGGAATAACCGTGGCATTTTCGGCACGGGCCATCATCTTCAATTTACGCATTGAATGGCCCCACTGCTCAAGACTGGCACCGATCATCGAGCCGACTTCGTCGTCATAACTCTCTTTCAAATAGCAGGCATCAGAGGTCAGAATAATAGTCCCACTGTGCTCGAGCTGAATTTTCAGTGCCATGGTGCCAGCGGTATGGCCCGGCAGGCTGATGGCATGAATATCTTTCATGATTTCGATGTCACCGGGCAGTGTGCTAAATCGCAGACCCGGTACGTCGTAATCACCGCGCAAAAAGAAATGCTCATCCTTATCCATGTTGGCTGCGGCTGCATATTCATCTTCGTGGCAAAGAATCTGCGTGGTGTTAGCAGTGTCAAAAAGTTTGGCATTGCCGGCATGATCAACATGCAAATGACTTAAGAACACGAAATCAATATCTTCAGGTCCGAGTCCGGCGGCTTTCAGTGCGCCTTCGAACTGCTGCTCTTCTGTGTAGTCATCGTAGGGAGCCAACTCTTTATATTCCGGCAACCAGTCGTCTTCCCAATGTTTATGAATACTGGCATCAAACAGCATGCGGCCATCTGGGTGTTCGATGATGTAGGTAAACGATGGCGTCTCACACCAGACACTATTTTTGGTGTGATTTGATTTAGTCAGCATCAAATCCGGATGGCCGGTAATCAGCAAACTTTTATCACAATGCATATTGCCGTGAAACAACGGCTTGATCTTAATTCCACGCATATCTACTCAACTCCCTCATGGTCACTTTTTAATCATTAACAGGCTTTTATCAAATTAGGTTCAAGCGGTCTCGGCAAGCATCTCAGTTGCCATCTCTCGTAACAGCTTCTTATTGATTTTACCGACCCCGGTCTTGGGTAGTTCATCCAGCGGCAGATAGGCATCCGGTAACCACCATTTGGCAAAGTGGGGTGCCAGATAGGCCTTAAGATCAGATCCAGCGACCGGGTCTGCGCCCTCCTCAAACACCACCATAGCAGCAGGTCGTTCCAGCCAACGTTCATCGGGCACTGCGACCACTGCAACTTCAAGTATTGAAGGATGGCTCATTAGTCGGTTTTCAAGATCCTGAGACGAGATCCACTCACCGCCAGATTTAATAAGGTCTTTGGCCCGGTCAACCAGGCGCAATACGCCCTGCTTATTGATAGTAGCAATATCACCACTGCGCCACCAACCATCAATAAAACCTTCTTTGGTGCGTTCATCATGGTAATACTCGGTCGATGACCAGGGCGCGCGTACATAGACCTCACCCATGGTTTCATCATCCCAGGGCACCCGCTTGCCATCATCATCAACCAGATAAAGTTCGGTACCCGGCGCGGCTAAACCCTGGCGAATTCGAATCGAAATTTTTTCGTCATCACTGGCATCAAGCTTGTCGCGATGGATATGGGTAAAAGTGGCGATTGGCGCCATTTCGGTCGAACCCCAGGCCGTATAAATCGGCACGTTATAGTTCGACAGATAGAACTCCATGACTGCTCTGGGTGTGGCGGAACCGCCAAGCATGATGGTACGCAGACTACTCAGGGTGG
>JAESTY010000380.1 GCA_016763355.1 Immundisolibacteraceae bacterium | reverse complement strand
TAAGAGAGACCTTGTGAGGTGCAGCTCCACGGCTATCCATCTCAATGACCAAAGTATCTGTAGAAATGTTGACCAGTTTCCCCGCAATTCTAGTCGGCCTAATCGGCTCTAGAAAACGCTGAGCCTCCTCCGGGCGATTAGTAACACTGGCAACGACAGGTTGATTTGGTAAATCTGGATTGATAACAGGCAATGAGGTTTCGCCAACGACTTCTGTTTCCAAAGGTTGTTGGTCAAGTTTCCAGGCTTCCCATATCTGCAGCAATAGGAATGCTAGGACAACAAAAAGGATCAGGCGGATAGTTTCCATTTTCTTCCAATCAAGATTTTTGAACTAGGCGTTACGGTTCCGGAATTGGATCATCCCCTCCGTCAGACCACGGATGACAACGAAGAACCCGCCTAGCTGAGAATAATATTGCTTTCAAAACCGAAAAGCGTTGCAGACACTGTAGTGAGTATTCTGAACAAGTCGGCGAAAAACGACAGTTACTACCCAACCAGGGACTCAAAAAATATCGATAGCCCTTAATCACCCCTACCAGGAATGATCTAACCATGGTCCAGGCGATGCCATATTTCTGTTATTTTTTGATTTAGTTGTGAGACTGGGAATTGCTGGATGTCTCGGCGAGCAAGAATTATCAAGTCAATCTTGGGAAGCGCCAACCGCGCTAATCGAAAGTTTTCTCTAATAATTCTTCGAATTCGATTGCGTGCTACCGAATGGCCAACTGCTTTTTTGCTAATTACCATCCCTAAACGTGCGCAATCGAAATTATTCTGTCTAAATAGCAGGGTAAACGGGGGAACGATAATTCGAGTCGCGTCATCAAACACCCTCTTAAAATCCGCTTGGTGCAGTAGTCGGTAATTGGGGTTGAATGTCCGATCTACGCTCAAAGCTAGCTATCCAGATTAGCTGGGGAAACAAACCCGCACCCGACGATTTCTAGGATGGAGTTAGTTTTTTCCTGCCCTTGGCTCTGCGCGCATTAATAACTTTACGTCCACCCACAGTTCTCATTCTTGCTCTGAAACCATGAGTACGGGCTCGTTTAATTAGGCTAGGCTGAAATGTACGTTTCATTGATTTTCACTTACTCAAAAAATGGCCAACATCCAACGAAGATTGTGACCAAAAGAAAAAGGAGCGCAAGGCTACCTGAGGCTGCTTTATCAGTCAACAAATTCGTTAATTTTAAAGCTCATTTTTCTACCTAGATATGGTGATCATGTCCGTATACACTTGCGCTTGTTTTTGGTAATTAGGGTGGTCAGTTATCGTTTCTTAACCCTAATCAGCCAAGGCTTTAAAAATTACTTTAAAAACTACTTTTGGGTGTGGATAGCGGTTTGTGGAACTCTTGCCTACTTAAGCTTCAACAACGACTCGGATCTCAGGAGTTCAACACCTGGATTCGCCCTCTTCAAATCATCGAAGAGACTGGCGAAAATATTATTTTGCTCGCCCCCAACCGTTTTGTACTCGACTGGGTTAATGAAAAATATGTTGCTGATATTCAAGCTGTGTTGAACAGCATAACGAATCAACAGCCTAAATTAACCATAAAAGTCGGTTCGAGCATACAGCCGTCTAAAGTCATCAAGAAACCAGAACTTAAAACTGCACGTGCCTCTAAACCTGCTATTGCTGAGCTTGAAGGCGGCAGTAGCAAACTGGATCGGAATCTATCTTTCGATAATTTTATTGCCGGTAAATCTAATCAGCTTTGTCGGGCTGCAGCACTACAAATTAGCGAAAGTGATGAAACCGTATACAACCCGTTACTGATATATGGCGGGGTTGGGCTCGGTAAGACACATATCATGCACGCCTGTGGTTTACGAATAAAGCAACGTAACCCTGATCGTAAAGTCGTTTATTTGCACGCGGAAAGATTCGTTGCTGACATGGTTTCATCTCTTCAGCACAATCGTATGGACCGTTTCAAAAACTATTATCGGTCTGCAGATGTCCTGTTAATCGACGACATTCAGTTTTTTGCTGGTAAAGAACGATCTCAGGAAGAATTTTTCCATATATTCAATGGACTTCTGGACGGCCGCAATCAAGTCATTCTCTCCTGTGATCGCTATCCTAAGGATATCAAGGGACTTCAGGATCGGTTAACATCGAGGTTCGGTTGGGGTTTAAGTGTCGTCGTTGAACCTCCAGAACTTGAGACCAGAGTGGCTATTATCAACAGCAAAGCTCAATTATCAGGTCAAAATCTACCCGCGGAAGTTGCATTTTTTATCGCCAAAAAAATCCATTCTAACGTTCGTGAACTGGAAGGCGCTCTTCGTCGCGTCGAAGCTTTTTCGAACTTTACAAGAGCGGACATAACTTTAGACCTGGCTAAAGAAGCTCTGAAAGACATTTTAGCCGCCCAAAGTAGAATGGTGACCGTCGATAACATTCAAAAAGTGGTTGCTGAATACTTTAAAATTAAAGTCTCAGATTTACATTCGAAAAGTAGAAAAAGGGTGATTACTCGTCCGAGACAAATAGCCATGTCATTATCAAAAGAACTGACGAACAGTAGCTTGCCACAAATAGGTAGTGCTTTTGGTGGTAGAGATCACACCACCGTTATTCATGCTTGTGAACGAATTCATGATCTTCGCCAAAGTGATAACAGCCTGGCTGAAGACTATCAACTGTTGGTTCGTACATTATCGGCCTAGCCATTGTTCCAGAGCGGTTTATAACTGATGTATAAATTGTGGATAACTCTACCATTAACAATATATCCAACATTTATGCCTTTTTTACCAATCAATTATTAACAAATAAATCTTATTTTATCAAACTAAATCATTGAATTTAAAAGACTAAATTTGTTATCCACATAAACCGATTACTAATAGTAATAATAGGTTTTTAATTATAAAGAACTACTTATTATGAATTTTGCAATAACCAAAGAACAACTCCTACCACCACTGGTGATCGTCAGTTCGGTAATAGAGCGTCGACAGACATTACCGATACTTTCAAATGTTCACCTTAAAATTATTGGTAACCAACTAACCTTAACCGCCACTGATTTAGAACTGGAAATGTCCGCCAAGGGGGAAATAGAGTCTTCTTCTGGAGATTTGGAAATAACCATACCCGCTAGGAAATTACTTGATATCTGCAAAGCAGCACCTACTGATTGCTTGATTAAAATCGAAGTTATTGAAAACAAAGTACGCCTACAAACCGGCAGAGCAAAATTCGCACTCATCAGTATGGACGCCCGGGAGTATCCAAATATCGCCGTTTCAGGTGAAGTCACCAGAGTAGAGATCACCAATACAGAATTAAAAAAAATGCTGGGTTTGACCCATTTTGCAATGGCTCAACAGGATGTTCGATATTATCTAAACGGTTTATTCCTCGATGTTACCGAGAATATGTTGACGGTCGTGGGTACTGAAGGACATCGGCTAGCGATGGCGAAGTCAGCGATAACCATTAACGGTTCACCAAGAAACTTGATCGTACCGAGAAAAGCGGTTATGGAAATGATGCGGTTGTTGGATGATTCCGATGAGGTTGCTTTGCTAACGTTAGCCGATGATCATTTTACTTTTCAAAATGAAGCGGTGGTTTTTAAATCAAAAGTAATTGATGGTAATTTCCCAGATTACGAACGAGTTATTCCGACCGGGGTCAATAATAAGGTTTGTTGCAGTCGGGGGGAGCTTAAAGAAGTGCTCTCTAGGGTGGCTATATTGGCCAACGAAAAATATAGAGCAGTACGATTTAAAATGGGTGATGGGTTACTTGGTATCATGGCCAATAATCAGGAAAATGAAGAAGCTGAAGAAGATCTTGAAGTCCGTTACCAGGGCGATAATTTAGAGATCGGGTTCAATGCTAGTTATTTTCTGGATGTGCTGTCGGCGCTGAGTACCGAGGAAGTAGAAATTCACTTTGGTGATTCTAGTAGTAGTTGTCTCATACTCGAACCTGACAACGTAAATGTTCAATACGTAATAATGCCTATGCGGCTCTAGTTCTTTGATCGGTGCGGATTAAAAGCATAGAAGTACTTGGGTTACGAAATATTGTCAGTAGCCTACTCACGCCGGGCAGTCGAGGAAATCTTATTAGTGGCGGGAATGGTGCCGGTAAAACTAGTTTGTTGGAGGCGATCTATCTGCTGGGTAATGCGAAAAGTTTTCGTGGCACGAATGGTCAATCTTTAGTAAATGAAACCACGAAATCACTAAAAATTTCGGCCCGGGTGGTCCGACCGGATCATAGTAATGCTGATTTTCAGCTGGTGAAAGCGGGCAGTAACAAACGTATATCGATTAATAATAAACCTGTACCGAATCGTTCTACTTTAGTCAGACAGTTTCCAATTATGTTTTTTGGTCACGAGACGGTTTCGGCGCAAATATCAACACCTCAGGCCCGACGGGTGTTTTTTGATTGGCTGTTGTTTCACGTGGAACCGGATTTTTTAGCGGCTTATTCCAATTACGGGGGGCTACTGAATCACTTTAAAGCGGGTTTGCGAAATAGCCATAAGGACAGTGAGTTATGGAATGTTAATTTAGCGGAGGCAGGTGAGGAGTTACATAAGATAAGAAGTTCTATTTTTGAAGAACTGAAAATTATTTATCAGCAGGAATTGAGTTTTTTTTGTGAATTACCCAATGTGGATCTTGTTTATCGTAACGGTTGGGCTACCGAGCACGCTTTAGCGGACTGGTTAAGCATGCGTCATAAAGATCACGTCAGGCTAGGGTATTGTACGGTTGGTCCTCATAGAGCCGATTTTCAGCTTCGTAGTCGAAGAGGTGAAGTTAAAACCTGGGCCTCACGGGGTCAGTTGAAGGTCTATTATGGGTTATATTTTTTGACTATTTTGAAATATTTTTTGAGGGTTTCTGATAGTCGGCCTTTAGTTTTGATTGATGATTTGTGGGCTGAGATGGACAGTGTTTTGGCTGGAAAGTTTTTGAAGAAAATTATGGATAGTGAGTGCCAAGTTTTTTTGACCTCGATTGAAGATCGCAAAGAGTTAGTCAACCAATACGATATGAGTAGGTTTCACGTGGAACAAGGGTTGGTCAAGTAGGGCGTGTAAAAAGAGAGATGTGTGTGAAGGTTTTGCTTTGAATTTAATTTGGTATTTAGGTGAGATATGAGCGACGACTATAATTCCAGTAGCATTAAAGTACTTAAGGGCCTGGATGCTGTTAGGAAGCGACCGGGTATGTATATTGGTGACACCGACGATGGCACTGGCTTACACCACCTGGTGTTTGAAGTTGTTGATAATTCGATTGATGAAGCCCTTGCGGGTCACTGTGATTCAGTTTATGTCAGACTGCACTCAGATGGTTCAGCCAGTGTAAGTGATAATGGCCGAGGCATTCCTGTAGACATACACCCAGAAGAAAAAATCTCTGCTGCTGAAGTTATTATGACTACGCTACATTCTGGAGGGAAGTTTGATGAAAATTCTTATAAAATTTCCGGCGGTCTCCATGGGGTAGGTGTATCCGTTGTTAATGCTTTATCAGAGTCTCTTTTGTTGGAGGTGTGGCGCCAAGGTTTTCATTACCACCAATATTATTCTAACGGTGATCCAGTTTCTGATCTTAAGCAACTTGAACCCAGTGAGCTTACTGGTACCAAAGTAACCTTCTCTCCGAGTAAAAAGATTTTTGGCACGGTTGAATTTCATTACGATATTTTGGCAAAACGCCTGAGGGAATTATCGTTTTTAAACTCTGGTGTGAAAATTACACTGGAAGATGAACGCAATAATAGAAAAGAAGATTTTGAATTTCAAGGTGGAATTCGTTCATTTGTCGAACATCTGAATAGCAACAAAACCCCTCTGCATAAAGATGTCATTGCAGTGAGTGGAGAAAAGGATGGAGTGCTTGTTGAAGTTGCATTGCAATGGAACGAGCTTTACCAAGAATCTCTGTTTTGCTTTACCAATAACATCCCGCAGCGTGATGGCGGAACTCATCTTGCTGGTATACGTTCTGCGTTAACGAGGACACTTAATCAGTATATTGAAGCGGCTAACCCGTCCTCTAAAGCCAAAGTAGCAACAACAGGGGAAGATGTAAGAGAAGGGCTTACTGGTGTGTTGTCGGTAAAGGTTCCGGATCCAAAGTTTTCATCCCAAACCAAAGACAAACTGGTTTCTTCCGAAGTTAAAGCGGTGGTGGAGTCGGTTGTCGCTGAAAAGTTATCTGAGTGGCTGGAGGAGCACCCTCAGGAAGCAAAAATCATCATAATGAAAATTGTTGATTCGGCTAGAGCAAGAGAAGCGGCTAGAAAAGCCAGGGAAATGACTCGACGCAAAGGTGTTTTAGATATTGCAGGATTACCTGGTAAATTGGCAGACTGTCAGGAAAAGGATCCCGCGCTCTCCGAGATATATTTAGTGGAAGGAGATTCTGCTGGTGGCTCTGCTAAGCAGGCTAGAGATAGACGCTTCCAGGCTATTCTTCCCCTCAAAGGTAAAATCTTAAATGTAGAAAGAGCCCGTTTTGATCGGATGATATCGTCTGCTGAAGTCGGTACATTGATAACTGCACTGGGCTGTGGCATCGGTCGGGAAGAATATAATCCAGACAAACTTCGTTATCATCGAATTATTATCATGACGGATGCAGATGTCGATGGTGCCCATATCTGTACTTTACTACTTACTTTTTTCTATCGACAGATGCCAGAGTTAATCGAAAGGGGTCATTTATATATTGCCCAACCGCCATTATATAAAGTTAAAAAAGGCAAGGATGAACGCTACTTAAAAGAAGAACCAGAGCTCAATTTGTATATTTTAAAACTAGCTTTGAAGAACACTCGTCTGTCGCCTGCAGACGGCGAACCGCCATTGAGTCCATCTGCTTTAGAGCTACTGGCTCAGTCTTATACTTCTGTATTATCGATATTTGACCGGCTTTCGAGGCAATATGATCGCCATCTTCTAGAATGTTTATTAGAAGTGCCGCCATTAACGAAAGCGGTGATGGGGATAGGCTGCTGTTTTCCGATTGGTTAACCGGATACGAGTTGCAACTTAATAAAGACCCGTTGGCTAGTTATAGCGGAGAGTTGGTTGAAGTTGAGCCTAATGTTTTCAATCTGGTTGTTGCTCGAATTCAATATGGAATAGATCGGGCTTTTACATTGTCAAAAGCGGTGTTGGCTTCAGGAGACTTTCGTGTTATCACTGAAATGGCTGAAAAACTGGATGGTTTGATCCAGGTTGGTGCGAAAATAGAAGTAGATAACAAAAGTTTATCTATTAGTAAGTTCTCGGAAGCCATGGATTTTATATTGTTGCAAGGCAGAAAAGGCCTATCTATTCAGCGTTATAAAGGTCTTGGTGAGATGAATCCAGAGCAACTTTGGGAAACCACCATGGACTATGAAGCCCGACGCTTATTGAGAGTAGATATCGAGGATGCCGTCGGCGCAGATCTGATTTTCTCCACATTGATGGGGGAGGAAGTTTCTAGCCGTAGAGAATTTATTGAAAAAAATGCGTTAGCGGTCGCCAACCTGGATGTCTAAAATTCAATAGTCATATATTTTCTGGTAGTGTTTCGAGTTAGCCGGAATTTAAAAACGTCTGGTCAGCGGGTTGTCATCAAGCCTGATCAGACGTTATCAATTTACTCTTTAGTGGATATTGGCTCAGAAAAACCGCATTCCTTCTCAGGGCAGACCCTTTCCGTACCGTTTCTTTTGGTTGTTTTAATGGTGGTGATCGGAAAGTCGCAGGACGGACAGGGTTGAGCGACCGGTAGATTCCATGTTGCGTAATCGCACGTTGGATAGGTAGCACAGGAATAGAAAACCTTTCCCCGCCTGGATTTTCGCTCTGTTAATGTGCCCTTCTTACATTTTGGACAGTCTACCCCTGTATCTTTTGGTTTCTCCAGAGGTTCGAGAAATTTGCACTTTGGATAGCTGCTACAACCAATAAACTTTCCGTATCGGCCTTCCCGTAGCAGTAACGGCTCGTCGCATTTTGGGCAGCTTCTACCTTCGATAACCTCGGGCTCGGCGACGGGCTCCCCGGTGCTAGCATTTTTGGTGAAAGAACAATCGGGATAATTGGTACAGCCAAT
>JAESTY010000379.1 GCA_016763355.1 Immundisolibacteraceae bacterium | reverse complement strand
GGCGGGTCTGGAGGCAAAAGCGCGGGCGACAGCCACCCGTTGCTGCCCGCCACCGGAGAGTTGCGCCGGCAAATGTCGTTCTCGGTGGCTGAGTCCGGTTTTGGAAAGCCACTGTTGGGCAAGTTCCCGGCTCTGTTTGTTACCCTGGAGGTCAAGTGGCAGGGCAACGTTTTCCAGTGCCGTCAATGTAGGCATGAGCTGAAAATTCTGAAAAACAAAACCAATCTGATCGCGCCTGAATCGGGCCCGGCCTTCTTCACTAAGTTTGGTGATATCAACGTCGTTGAGAATCACTTCACCTGCGCTGGGCTGGTCTAATCCCGCCAATAGCGCTAATAAAGTGGATTTACCGCTGCCTGATGGGCCGACGATAGCGCAACTGCTGCCTTTGGAAACCTCAAGGCTAATCGGGTGGAGAATGGTAAAGTTCTCACCCTGCAGAGAAACTGATTTAGTTAATTTTTTAGCCGAGATCATGATTAAATTTTTTAATGGATTATTGTTGCTGCTCTGGATGGGCCATGCCAATGCAGAGTTCGAAGATCCGGCTATCGTGGTGCTTGGTGATAGCCTGAGCGCAGGTTATCAGTTACCAGCCGACCATGCCTGGCCAGCGTTGCTGGAACTGGAATTACGAGAACAGAAATTCAAATTTAAGGTTATTAATGCTGGGATTAGTGGTGATACTACCGCAGGTGGGTTAGCCCGCTTGCCCCAGCTGCTATCAAAGTATCATCCCCATTGCCTGATTGTCGAATTAGGCGCAAATGATGGCCTCAGGGGGCTCTCATTGCAGCAAGCTGAACGCAATTTGGCCGATATCATTGAACAGGGTCTGGCATCCGGTAGCCGGGTACTGCTGGTGGGCATGCAGATTCCGACCAACTTTGGCCCCCGTTACAGCAATTATTTTCAGCAAATGTATCCGCGTTTGAGTCAGCGTTACTCGATCTCGCTGATGCCCTTTCTGTTTGCATCGCTGGATGAAAACCCCAATCTATTTTTAGCCGACATGCTGCACCCGAATAGTCTCGGCCAGCAGTTGTTAATGAAGGATGTACTGGCCAGTTTGAAACAGCATGACCTGTTAATTCCTGCTCGAACTCGGTACGGAATTAAAGAGAGCCAATAAAATGGAATTTGAAGTTAAGCGGCAGATTTACTGGGGCGAATGTGACCCTGCGGGTATTGTTTATACGCCGAAATTTCTTGATATGAGTTTTCAGGCCATGGAGCATTTCTGGCAGGAGCATGTGCAGATCGGTTGGCTGGATTTGCAGGCAGAACAGCAGATCACTACGCCGATGGTGCATGTGGAGATGGACTTCATGGCACCGGCTCGCAGTGGTGATCATATTTCGATCTGGTTTGCGATTGAAAAACTGGGCCGATCCACTATCCACTATCGGGCGCGAGGCATGATGGGCCAGCGGCCGTTGTTTGTGGTGCGGATCATCTCCAGCATGGTCGATCAGAAGATCTTTAAGTCGGTTGAAATTCCAACGGCGATTCGAGCTAAATTAGCGCCTTTTGTGTTGTCGCCGTCCAGTGAGTAAATGTGCTGAATAGGGATAAATAAAAAACGCCCGGTTAAACCGGGCGTTTTTTATTGCTCACTGCAGCTGTGAGTACAGGTTTTTACAAACCCATCGACTCTTTAATGGCAGTGCCCAGCCCAGCGGGTGAACGGGATACGTTAACGCCAGCCCGTTCCATGGCCGCAAATTTCTCTTTAGCAGTGCCTTTACCACCAGCGATAATAGCGCCGGCATGGCCCATGCGTTTGCCCTTAGGAGCGGTAGCACCAGCGATAAAACCAACCACAGGTTTGGTGACATTGCTGGCGATAAATTCACAGGCCTCTTCTTCGGCGGTACCACCAATTTCACCAACCATAACAATGGCTTCGGTCTGTGGATCTGCCTGGAACAGCTCTAGTGCGTCGATGAAGTTGGTGCCAGCAATCGGGTCGCCACCGATACCGATGCAGGTCGACTGGCCAACGCCGATGGCGGTGGTCTGGTTCACAGCTTCATAGGTCAGAGTGCCTGAGCGGGAAACAATGCCGACTTTGCCAGGCTGGTGAATGTAACCAGGCATGATGCCAATTTTACATTCGCCGGGAGTAATGATGCCCGGGCAATTTGGGCCGATCAGTCGTGAATTAGTCTGATCCAGGTAGGCTTTGACTTCGAGCATGTCCAACGCCGGAATGTGCTCGGTGATGCAGACAATCAACGGGATGCCGGCTTCGGCGGCTTCCAGGATCGAATCCTTACAGAAAGGTGCAGGCACATAGATAACAGTCGCGTCAGCACCGGTAGCAGATACCGCTTCGTCTACGGTGTTGAAAACGGGTAACCCGAGGTGCTCACTACCGCCCTTGCCGGGGGTGACACCACCGACCATCTGCGTGCCGTAGGCAATCGCCTGTTCAGAATGAAGAGTGCCCTGTTGGCCGGTAAAGCCCTGGCAGAGAACTTTGGTGTTTTTGTTAATTAATACGCTCATCAGGCGGCTCCCACGGATGCGACAACTTTCTCTGCGGCGTCGGTAAGATCCTCAGCAGCGATAATGTTCAGACCACTATCGATCAGTTTCTGTGATCCCAGATCAGCGTTATTACCGGCTAAACGAACCACTACAGGTACGCTTACGCCAACTTCCTGGACTGCCGCGATGACGCCATCGGCGATCAAATCACAACGCACGATACCGCCGAAAATGTTTACCAACACAGCTTTAACATTTTTGTCAGAAAGGATCAGCTTGAAAGCTTCGGTGACCCGTTCTTCTGTTGCGCCCCCACCCACGTCGAGGAAATTGGCTGGATCGCCGCCGTGGAGCTTAATAATGTCCATAGTTGCCATCGCCAGCCCAGCACCATTGACCATGCAACCGATATCGCCGGTGAGGGCTACATAGTTCAGGTCATGCTCGGCTGCGGCATTTTCCATCGCATCTTCCTGGCTCGGATCACGCATGGCGGTCAGTTTTGGCTGACGGTAAAGAGCATTGTCGTCGATATTAATTTTGCCATCGAGACAGATCAGGTCGCCCTTGCCGGTAACGACTAATGGATTAATTTCCAACAGAGCCAGGTCACACTCGGTGAACATTTTGGCAAGCGAGCTAATTAGCTTGTTGAACTGCTTGATCTGGCCTTTATCCAGTCCCAAACCGAAGGCGAGTTTGCGTGCCTGGTAGGGCTGTAAGCCAACCATCGGATCGATGACCGCCTGGAGGATTTTTTCAGGACTATTTTCGGCGACTTCTTCGATGTCCATGCCACCTTCGGTGGAGGCCATGAAAATCACTCGTTGCTCGGAGCGGTCAACCACCGCACCTAAATAAGGCTCTCTAGCGATGTCGCTGACTTCTTCAACCAGTACAGAATTAACCGGCTGACCATTTGCGTCGGTCTGGAAGGTGACCAGGTTGGTACCGAGCAT
>JAESTY010000378.1 GCA_016763355.1 Immundisolibacteraceae bacterium | reverse complement strand
GAAGAAAATTGTAGGTGTGATGCTTTGCTGCATGAGTATACCGCTATTGGCTCATGCTCAGGGCAACGATTCGGGCAACAGCTTTAGTAAGGCAAAGAAAATACTACATAAGCAAGTACACGCTGACCATCGCATTACATTCTACGCAGAGTGTGAATACAATGCTAAGAAACGGGTTGATTGGGGTTCGTGCGGACTCACCCCTAGAAAACAACCTAAAAGGGCTGCACGAGTGGAATGGGAGCATGTTATGCCTGCTTGGGAGTTTGGGCATCAAATGCAATGTTGGCATAAATCCACATATATCAACCGTAAAGGTGTTGAGAAGAAGATTGGTGCAAGAAAGAACTGTATCAAAACTGAACCAGCTTTTAAGCGCATGGAATCCGATATGCACAATTTACGCCCCGCTGTCGGTGAGTTAAACGGTGATAGAAGCAATTATCGTTTTGGCATGGTTAATGGTGAACCACGCAAGTACGGCCAAAGCGTAGACTTTGAGGTGGACTTTAAGCAACGTGTAGCTGAACCTGCTCCAAATGTTCGGGGTGATATTGCGCGAACCTATTTTTACATGGAAAAAGCATATAACGTGCGGATTGGTAAGAAGCAGCGTAGGTTATTTAATGTATGGGACAAGCAGGACCCTGTGGATGCTTGGGAGTTAGAACGTATGTGTCGGGTTGCTGCTAAACAGGGGAATGAGAATACTTTTGTGGGCTTGTGCCAGTGAAGATCTCAATGAGGAAAACATGACAGTTAAAGACCTTGTAGAAAAATATGACTCCGAAAGAAAAGAATATCTCAAATCAAGTTATAATGAAACGCAACTTAGGGCAGATTTCTTAGATCCTTTTTTTGAATTGCTTGGCTGGGACATTAAGAACTCCTGTGGAAAGCCAACTAATGAACGTGAGGTTTTATTAGAAGAAGGGTTGAAAGAAAGTGCCTATGCAAATACTAAGAAGCCCGACTATACATTTAGACTTTTTTCAGAACGAAAATTCTTTTTAGAAGCTAAGAAACCAAGTGTAAAAGTCGAAAGTGATAGTGCTCCTGCAAAGCAGGTTCGTAGGTATGGCTTTACTGCGAAATTAAAAATATCAGTTTTATCTAATTTTGAATATTTAGCGATTTACGATTGCTCTAAAAAAGTTGAAAAAGAGGACTCTGCAACAAAATCGCGTATAAACCTTTATCATTATACTGAGTATGAATCGGCCTTTGAGGAAATTAAAAATCAATTAAGCCATGATGTAGTCTATAATGGGGAATTTGACGAAACTTGGAAAGACATTGAAGAGCACCTGAAGTTGTCCAGCGTGGATACTTTGTTTCTCTCACAGATAAATGATTGGCGAGTTCTTCTGGGCGAAGAAATCTATTCACACAAACCTGCGATTCTAATGGAAGACCTAAATGATATTGTACAGTCGTATATAAACAGCGTTATATTTTTGCGTGTTTGTGAGGATAGGAACTTAGAAGACTACAAAACACTTTTGGATTTTGCAGACAGACGAGACTATCAAGCTTTAATTAGGAAGTTTAAGGAGGCAGATAAAAAATACAACGCTGGGCTTTTCAGGCACCCACTAACAGAAGAGGTAATAACAAATAATAGCTCTTCTTTTTGGGCAATTATTGAGCAACTTTACTTCCCTGAAAGCTGCTATTCTTTTTCAGTGTTTTCTTCTGATGTTTTAGGGAATATATATGAAGTATTCCTCGGAGAGCAGCTAGTAATAGATAATGGTAAAATATTTCTTAAAAAGAAACCTGAGAACGTTGACCGAGATGTTGTTACTACACCAGTCTTTATTATTAAGGATATTTTACGACAAACAGTTGTGAAATACTGCAAGGGGAAAACCGACAAAGAGATCCTAGGTTCATCTTTTGCGGATATTTCTTGTGGCTCAGGTGCGTTTTTATTAGAAGTTTATCAGTTATTACAAGATATTTTGGTTGATTATTATTTGAAAGATACAACTAAAATATTAATTCAAACATCTGTAAACACTTTCAGGCTACCATTTGAGATAAAAAAAACAAATTTTAGAAAACTGCATTTATGGGATTGATAAAGATTATAATGCTGTTGAAGCATGCAAGTTTGGGCTGCTTCTTAAACTTCTTGAAAATGAAGACAACTCAACAGTTTCAATGCCAGCCCTACCAAACCTTCATAATATTTGCTTTGGAAATAGCCTGATAGACAGCTCTATAACAAGTAATGGTGATCAACATGAAATCAATCCTTTTGACTTTGGAAACATAAAGTTTGATATAATTGTGGGCAACCCTCCTTATATGGCAACGGAACACATGAAGCAATTTACACCGTTAGAGTTACCTTTGTATAAAAAACATTATTCATCCTCTTTTAAGCAATTTGATAAGTATTTTTTGTTCATAGAAAGAGGCTTAATGCTATTAAAGCCTAAAGGTCTGTTTGGGTATATTGTACCGAGCAAGTTTATAAAAGTGGGAGCAGGTAAAAAACTACGGGAACTGCTTGTTTTAAATAAGTCAGTAGAGCAGATTATTTCGTTTGGAGCGAACCAAGTTTTTCACGATAAAACTACATATACATGCTTATTGATACTTAAAAATGATAAAAAAGAAGCTTTAAAATACTTGGAAGTTGATTCTTTAAAAAACTGGAAAACTAGAAAATTAAACGATGAGCACTTTGATTCAATAAAATATAATGAACTTGAAAGGTGTGATTGGGTTCTTGTCCCAGCTGCTTTGAAACCTGTTTTTAACGCAATTAAGAGGCAATCTGAAACTTTAGAAGACCTAATTGGTTCTGATAATATTTATAATGGTATTCAAACAAGTGCCAATAATATTTATATCCACTCTAAAGTAAAAGAAGACAAGGAATATATCTACTTTTCTAAAGATGGCATTGATTGGAAAGTAGAAAAAATCCTAACAAGATCATATTACAGGACATCAAGCGGGGATGATAAACTAAATACCTACCGCCCATTTAGTCCGAATACTTTTGTTATTTATCCATATTTAAAAACAAAAGAAGGCATTAGTTTTGTTGAAATTAATAGTTTGAAATCTGAATACCCCAATCTATTTGCTTTTCTAAATCATTATAAAAGCAAATTAGATAACTCAAAGAGAGATATTAAGCCAGCGCCAGAAACAGCGAATGAGTGGTATCGCTTTGGGAGACATCAAAGCCTTGATAAGTGTGATGTCCCAGCCAAAATTATAGTTGGTGTTTTGTCCCAAGGGAACAAATATGCAATTGATTATTTTGGCACCTTGATTTCATCGGGAGGTACAGCGGGTTACTGTATGATTACGTTACCTGAAAACTTCCCATATTCAATTTACTATATACAAGCACTTTTGAATTCTAAGTATTTAGAGTGGTTCTCAGCACTCATTGGAGAGGCCTTTAGAGGTGGGTATATAGCAAGAGGAACCAAAGTATTGAAGAAACTTCCCATTAGGAAAATTAATTTTGAGAACAAAGAAGAGAAGGAAATTCACGATAAAATTTCTTCGATCCAACAAGAGCTAATTAATATTCAAGGACTTATTGACAAAAACAAGGGGAATAACAGGAAAAACATACCCTTACAGCGTCAGTTTGAGAAAGGAAAAAATGAATTAAACCAATTGTTAAAAATATTGTTTAACTTAGGGGAAAGTGACAACAAAATTCCTTTAATTGGAGCCTTATATGAAGCTAATTAAAGAGGCTACAAAAGACAAGCTAAGAGGCGGTTTCTATACGCCTGAACCAATTGCTTCATTTATTCTAAAATGGGCATTTAATGGAAATAAAAAATTAGATATTCTTGAACCCAGTTGTGGGGATGGAGTTTTTTTAAGAGAAATCAAAAAAGGAAGCTATAAATATAACTCTGTTACTGCGATTGAATTTGATAAAAAAGAAGCTGAAAAAGCAAGTAATATTGGATTAGAGAAATCAGAAATTATTAGTGCTGATTTTCATGACTTCTGTATCAATACTAAACAAAGATTTGATTTAATAATTGGTAATCCCCCATATATTCGTTACCAATATTTTGATAGGCAGCAGCAGCACTTTGCTTCCCATATTTTTGATAATGCCAAGTTGAAATACTCAAAGTTAACCAATGCTTGGGTTTCTTTTGTCGTAGGCTCCTCTCTACTTTTAAAAGATGAGGGGAAGATTGGGTTTGTGCTTCCTGCGGAAATTTTACAGGTGTCCTTTGCTCAGCCATTGCGTGAGTTCTTAGGGAAATTTTATAATAAAATAAACATAGTATCTTTTGAGAAGCTGGTGTTCCCAGATATTCAACAAGAAGTTGTTCTGCTGTTGTGTGAAAAAAATAAAACTAATAGACACTTAATCGAACATTTAGAGCTTCGGGATGCAAATGAACTTGATAAACTAGATGTACTAAAACTAAAAAGCCCAAAGAAAAAAGTAGATTTCAAGTCTAATAAATGGACGTTCTACTTTCTTGACCAAAAAGAAATAGACTTCTTAGAAACACTTCAAAAAAACGGTGTAATTCCAGAGCTAGGTGAGTATGCTAAAGTTGAAGTTGGAATAACAACAGGTTCAAACCCGTTTTTTACGGTGCCTCTTTCAACTGTTAAACTACATAACTTAGAAAAGTTTGCAAAACCATTGGTGGGGAGAAGTGTCCAGGTTCCCAGCGTTATATTTACTGAAAAGGATTGGGTTAAGAATAGGGATTCAGAAGCAAGAACACATTTCTTGTCTTTTCCTAAAATGAAAAGTTTAAATGGCTCAGTTGGAGCAAGAAATTATATTTCCCTGGGAGAAGAGGCTAAGATAAACCAAGGGTATAAGTGTGGCATTCGAGATGAGTGGCAAATTGTTCCTTCCCAACGTATCTCGGATGCTCTGTTTATTCGCAGAAATAATAAATACCCTAAACTGATAATAAATGAGGCGAATGCATTTACAACTGACACAATGCATAGAGTTACGGTAAAAAACCATGCTAATATAAAAGCATTAACGGCAAGTTATTATAATTCTCTGTCGTTTGCATTTTCTGAGATTTGTGGGAGAAGCCACGGTGGAGGGGTATTGGAATTGATGCCAAATGAGGTTGAAAAAATCCTTTTGCCATACAATGAAAACAATGCAGACCTATTGCCTTTAATTGATGAGATGATTCGAGAGAAGAAAAATATTGTTGATTTACTTAAAATAACAAATGAAAGAATCTTAAAAGATAATTTTGGGCTATCTACATCAGATATTGAATTAGCAGATGGTATTTGGAAAAAACTTTCAAAACGAAGGTTAAACAGGGCAAAAAGATAACAGTGTATTTAAGGTGATGCTGATTGACAGTTTAAAAAGACTTTGTTGAATGAACTATGACCAAAAAATGTAAGCAATAGATGTGTCAGTTTGCTATGTCGAGTATTTAGCGTCATATTTCAGGAGTGCAGAGAAGGTGATTTTGGTGTGTTGAGAGGGCTATTTGTTACTTGATTGGGTAATATTGAAACTTTGGGATAGAATTGAAACTTCCCAGCAAGAGTTTAAACGTCCTGTTTTAGAGGTTCTTCGCCAACCTTTAGAGAGTGGCACGGTAAGCATTGCTAGAGCCGCCGAGACCTTAACCTTTCCTGCGGAATTTCAGTTAATTGGCGCGATGAACCCATGCCCTTGCGGTTATTTGGGGCACCCCACTAAGCCGTGCAGATGTTCGCAAACTCAAGTTTCTCGCTATGTCGGTCGTATTTCTGGGCCATTGTTGGATAGGTTTGATATTCGGATTCATGTACCACCTGTTGAGCATGAAGAATTGACGAAAATGCAGGCTGGTGAATCATCCTCAGAAGTTAAGGCGCGGGTGTTGAAAGCCAGAGTCATCCAATATGCACGACAAGGTGAT
>JAESTY010000377.1 GCA_016763355.1 Immundisolibacteraceae bacterium | reverse complement strand
TATTTTAGACCAGGGTTTAATGCAAAATGCAGGACGAGTTCTGTCGATCGCATAGGCGGAATTCGTCGTAGGGGACAGATCATAGCCCAGCGTTGTTGTGTGGTTGTTCGAGCATAAAACTGGCTATACGCCCACGAAAAGGGAACTCATACGGTTTGTCATTGTAAAAAATTTTGGTGTCGACGGCGTTGCCCAAAAAAATCTTAACTGGCGGTGTTATCAGTAGCGTTATTTCGCTATCAGCTTGCTGAAGGTTGTAGTGCAGTTTATTTCCTTTGGCGTCACGGATATCGGTCCAGCATTGGCCGGCAAAGGTCAGCTTTAATTCTGCAATTACCTGGATAGTTGAGTCTATGTCAGGATTTGGTTCTGCCAAAGCTGGAGCCCTGGCAATAGCGATAGTTGTAAACGGTTGGGAAACGGTGGGTAATTTGGGCTGCGTAGCGCTAGAATTAATATCTATCAATGGCACCGGTCCAACCAATGGCGGTACCGGTTTGCTAGTGATCTGGTTAGCAGTGAGTGCAGCGGATTCGATGGATTCGGCGATTGACGATTTTTTAATCACTAAAAAGCCGATCACCAGGGTAACTATGGAAATGATGAAGATCAGGCGAAAATTTATCTGCCGGTGTTTGCCATCGAGCGCTAGTAGTTCACCGGTTGATTTATAGCGGTCGACCGGTACGACTCTATTGGGCGCGATCTGGTTAAATGCGTCCAGCAGTGGTTGGCTATCTAAATTGAGTATGCGGGCATAATTGAGTAGGTAACCGCGTACATAGGTGCGTCCAGAAAAAGGCGTGTAATAGTCTTGCTCAAGGGCTTCTACTTTCTGTTCGCTGATGAAAAGTCCTTTTGCGATCTCCTGTTGAGTCTGATTCTGTTCAAGGCGAGCAGCTTTCAATAGTCGTCCAGGCGAGCTTTCCTGCGGTGATGAGTCTGATTCACTGGCTTGACTATCAGGGTTGCTCACTGGTTATAAAGACTCTGGGCCTGTTCAGAATCTGGGAACAAATTCTTTAACGCCATTGCCTGGCTCGCATATAAATCACTATCTTCGAGTTTGTTAGCCAGTTTGATCCCTAACATCAGGCTTTGCGGTGAAGGTCGCCCAGAAATTTTGTAGCGGTCTAGATAGTCTAAAGACCGTTGATAACTACCCTGTTGGTAGGCTAATTCGGCCAAACTAAATAGTACAGTGATCAGGTCTGGGCGCAGCTGTATGGTGGTGCGTAGATAAATATCCGCTTGTTTTAGCTGGTCAGCTTTTAAGGCGCAGATTCCCCCATTGTAGTAGGCGCGCCAGGGGGTAGAGTAAAGCGGATTGGCGATGGCGCATTGAAACTTTTTATCCGCAGCCAGGTATTCGCCCTGTTGGCAGAGGAAAAAACCAAAGTTGTTATTGATGTTGGGGTCACCGGGTGAGATTCGAAGTGCACGTTTATAGTTTTTACGAGCTTCATCGAATCTTTTAAGGCGGGTATTAAGCAAAGCTAGTGCTGAGTGGGCCTCAGCATAGCCAGGGGCAATTTTGATGCTTTTGTTTAATTCCGACAGCGCAGTTTCTAATGCGCCCTTTTGCATATAGCCTATGCCGAGCCGTAGGTGGAGCTGACTGCTACTTTGCTTGTCTGCCAGACTAGCCAACGGTGCGGTATTGGGTTCTCGGCATGCAGCGGGTACCTGCTTATTACCAAATGACTCGGCATTGCCGACACCCGTGGAGGCTCCCAGCCGAGTTGATGTGCCAGCGCAACCTGTCAGTAGTCCAATGCCAACAGTAAGAAGGAGCGCGGCAATCAACCTTCTGCTGTAATGGTTTGCATGGATTTGGTCTGAACAACGTCGATCAGCCTTAAGTGCAGGTTTCAGGTTGAGATTTTTTATCAGCGCCGTCGGCAATTTCATTGGTTACAGACTACCTTTAACTATCGAGCGTCTGCCGGGGAATCCCAGGCACTGTTTGATTTGTTGCCAGGTGGCTGGGCAATAGATCGGGAAGCAGAGCCAGGTCGCTGGCGACGCTGTCTAGGCAGAACCTTACCGACCAGCTGTCCGCAGGCCGCATCTATATCATCACCGCGGGTACGTCGAATGGTGGTGATATAGCCTGCTTTAATCATAATTTGCTGAAATTGATCAATGGTTTGGTCATCCGAACGTTCATAAGGCGCGTCCGGAAAAGGGTTAAACGGTATCAGATTGATCTTCGAAGGGACGCCACGTAACACTTTCGCCAGTTCTCTAGCGTGAGCAGGTTGATCATTAACCCCTTTCAACATCGCGTATTCAAAGGTTATTTTCTGACGGGCTTCATCGGCAACGTATTGCTTACAGGCCTCTAATAGCATCGCGATCGGGTATTTTTTATTTAGCGGCACCAGTTGGCATCTGAGTTCGTCGTTTGGAGCATGCAGTGAAACTGCTAGCGAGACAGGAACTCGCTGGCGTAAAGTCGCGAACATGGGCACCACACCCGATGTGCTCACGGTTACCCTGCGGCGGCTTAATCCATAGCCGTGATCATCAAGCATGATCTCTATGGCATCGGTAACCGGGTCCAAATTAAGCAGCGGTTCACCCATGCCCATAAAAACCACGTTGGTGATGGCTCGGCTCTGAGTGGACGGCGGTTTGCCTGTATAGGGTTGCAACAGGCGCTTTGCGATCCAGACCTGGCCGATAATTTCTGCAGCACTCAGGTTACGATTAAAACCCTGGCGAGCCGTGGAGCAGAAGGTGCAATTAAGTTGGCAGCCAACCTGAGATGAGATACACAAGGTGCCGCGTTTACCGTCCGGAATGTAAACCGTCTCGATATCGCTGCCACCAGCCATACGTAACACCCATTTTCGGGTGCCATCACTAGCGATGTGATCAGAGACGATTTCAGGGCCTTGAATAACTGCGCGCTCACCAATGGTGGTGCGCAGTTTTTTACTGATATTGGTCATCGAATCAAGGTCGTCGACACCATATTGGTGCAGCCACTGTAAGAGCTGGCCGGCACGAAATCGTTTTTCACCGAGTTCGTCGACAAATTTTTCCAGGCCGGCCATATTGAGGCCGAGCAGATTGATGCGATTGTTGACCATAAAAGCTGTTCTTATCGAGTCCGCGGGCAGAGATCAAGATCGCTGAAATAGAAGGCGATTTCGTTAGCAGCGGTTTCTGCGCTATCTGAACCGTGACATGCATTTTCGTCGATGCTGGTGGCAAATTCGGCGCGGATAGTGCCGGCGTCGGCGTCGGCTGGGTTAGTCGCACCCATCAGATCACGGTGAAGGCTAATGGCGTTTTCACCTTCGAGTGCGGTGACCATCACTGGACCGGAAGTCATGAAGCTGACCAGGTCGTTATAAAAAGGACGTTCCTTGTGCACGGCGTAAAATTCACCAGCTTGCTTGTCGCTTAGGTGCATCATTTTTGCGGCAATGATTTTTAAGCCAGCTTTTTCAAAAATAGTGTAGATATCACCAACGTGGTTTTTGCCTACTGCGTCAGGTTTGATGATAGATAAGGTGCGTTCAATGGTCATGTAGATCTATTTCCTTAATTTAAACAAGTATCAAACCGCCCAGTTTACTGGATTTAGTAGGCGTAGAGCCAGAGACGATTCAGGTTCTGTCGGGATTATCGATAAGATAGTTATACAGCGCCCGTTGCTGTCAGGTCGCATATAGTACTAAAATAGTCCCCTTTAAACATGCATACCTGCATCTGGATCAAAAGGGATGCTTATTTTTGCGATCTTCCGCAAATAGAATCAGGTTGTTGGCATGGACGCTAGCTGATTTTTTTTAACCCGTTCTGTAAGGTTTTGCGATGCTGAAAATTAGCAGGTTGACCGATTACGGCACTCAGGTGATGAGTGGGCTTTCGACCCGTCCGAATGAATTTGTTAAATCAGCGGAACTGGCGCTGGAGATTGGTGTTGCAGCTCCCACGGTTGCCAAGCTGTTGAAACGTTTAACCCGCGAAGGTCTGGTGGAGTCCTCGCGAGGGCAGCAGGGTGGTTACCGGCTTGCACGGTTGCCTGCCAATATAACCGTGGCAGAGATTATTCAGGCCCTGGATGGCCCGTTAGGACTGACTGACTGTAGTGCGGATGAAGGCAGTTGCGATCATGAGTCAGACTGTAACGTGAAAGTTAACTGGCAAAAAATTAGTCGAGTAGTGGCCAACGCGCTGGATCAGGTCACCCTTGAACAACTGCTCCAGCCACAGGAGCAGCCCTTGAGGTTTATGCCTAACCTGGATTTACGCGGCCGGGGTGACCTGGCAGTGACTGCAGAATAATATAGACATATAGGCGTCCGGTTTGGGCGTGATAGACAGATGAGAGAGTTGTAATGACGACTGAATCACAGGAAATTGACCGGTACATAAGCCGTGAGTATGAGCACGGCTTTGTCACCGACATACAGCAGGATACTTTCCCGCCGGGTTTAGATGAAGGTGTTGTTCGTGCCATCTCGGCAAAAAAGAACGAACCTGAGTTCATGCTTGAGTACCGCCTAAAGGCGTTTGCAATCTGGCAACAGATGGAGCCGCCGGAGTGGGCTCACGTTCATTATCCGGCGATCGATTTTGAATCGATCAGTTATTTTTCCGCTCCTAAAGCGGATTCTGATAAACCGCAAAGCCTGGCCGATGTCGATCCGGAAATTCTGGAAACTTATGAAAAGCTCGGTATCCCATTGCATGAGAGAGCTGCATTGGCCGGTGTTGCAGTCGATGCGGTGTTCGATAGTGTCTCTGTAGCCACCACATTTAAGGATAAGCTCGCTGAAGAAGGGGTGATCTTCTGCCCGTTATCCGAAGCGGTTCATGAACATCCAGAGCTGGTCAAACAGTACCTGGGTAGTGTGGTACCCACGGCAGATAACTTCTATGCGGCCTTGAATG
>JAESTY010000376.1 GCA_016763355.1 Immundisolibacteraceae bacterium | reverse complement strand
TTCGTTGTTTTGGTTAGGTCGTTAAAATTCTGGCGAGTGAATTTGGCTTACCTCTGGGGGCGAGGTTGCGGGAACACATAGTTTTACGGGGGTGCTGCTGGCAACAGTTCCTGGACTATTTCCAGTAGGGTTCGTGTTGCGGTTGGTTTTTGCAATTGGTAGCGCACGTTGTCTGGAATGGAATTGTTCTGGGTGAGGCTATCCATATAACCGGTGCAGATGATGACGGGAATCATTGGCGCCTGTTGTTGTAACTCTCGAGCCAGCTCTACGCCGGTCATGCCTGGCATGGTGTAATCGCTAATCACCAGGTCTATTTCACCGTTAGCCTCCGTAAAAGCTTTTAGTGCTTCGCCGCCGGTAGGGCAGCCGATTACCTGGTATCCCTGATTGCTGAATAATTCCATTAATAGGGCTAATACTGATGGTTCGTCGTCTACTAACAGCAGGGTTCCATCAGCGGGTAGGTTGGCTGGCTGGGGTTCAGCCTCTGATTCGACATTTGATAGCTGATCAGATATTGGCAGGTAGACATCAAAACGAGTGCCCTCATCAATGACTGAATGAACGCGGACATGGCCATCAACACTATGAATAATGCCGTCTGCGGCAGCCAGACCCATGCCGGTGCCTTTGTCATATTCTTTGGTTGTAAAAAAGGGGTTGAATATTTCAGTAATTAACTTTTGGGGGATGCCTGTGCCGTTATCTTCGATGGAGAGAAGGACATGTTGCCCCTGGAATAATTGATGGCAGGAATGGCAGCTTGTCCGGGGCGTAAAGTTTTGTGACAGGGTTACTTTAAGGGTTCCATGACCTTCTGGCATGGCGTCACTGGCATTGATGCATATGTTCATCACCACCTGGTGTAGCTGGGTGGGGTCAGCGTGGATAGTCGGTAAATTGGCAGCAAAATTCCGGCCGACAATTACTGTCGAAGGTAGCGTTACGCTCAGTAGATCAAGAACCTCATCGACTACATGCTCTGGTTTGAGGGTTTGTAATTCGAGGGGTTGGGAGCGGCTGTAATTGAGCATCTGTCTTATCAGGTCGCGGCCTCGGCCGCCGGCCTGGCGGATGGCGCTTAAATAGCTGCTTAACTTGGAGTTTTTTATCACTGCAGGATGCAACGCGGCGAGATCTCCATAGCCGAGAATGCCGGTAAGAATGTTGTTGAAATCATGGGCAATGCCTCCAGCAAGCTGGCCCAGAGCTTCCATTTTTCGAGCCTGGCGGATCTGGAGTTCAAGCTGGCGCTTTTCAGTGATGTCGCTAACGAGTGTGAAAATACTGCGGATTTCTCCGTCTGAATTTAATATAGGGGTGATGTACCACTCGCATTCGACAATTTCTTTTGCTCGGGTTACCCCCTGGCCCAGGTAATAAATAGGCTCCGGATTTTTTAACATCAAGTTCCAGAGTTCCTGGACTTTGTGCTGTCTGTCGACCGGAGTGATGTCCGTTAGCTTAAGTTGTTGAGCCTGTTCGACCGTGTAGCCAAATAGCTTCTCAGCTGCTGGGTTCCAGTCAACTAACTTGCGTTGCAGGTCGATCTCAATTAATGCCAGGGGGGTGGCAGCAATCAATCTGGCCAATTTGCCACTTAGATCTCGGCTACTCTGTTCCGCTTTAACCAGGGCTGTCAGGTCACGGTGGACAATCATTACTTCTTCGGGGGCACCTGGTTCGCTGGCTGGAAAGCGGGTCCCATAGACCTCAAGGCTAATCCAGTGACCGTTACGTAGTTCGCCTTCTATACGAGCGCTGGCGGTTTTCTGTTTGATGATCGATTGGTAAAAAGCTGACATCTGAGACTGATTGTCGACAATCTCGTCTATGGAGCCAGCGAGTAGTTCTTCCCGGCTAAACCCCAGCTGTTTACAGTAGGCCTCGTTGACTTCAAGGAATCGGCCCTGTTGATCGGTAATGCAGATGCCGAAAGGCATGTTACCGACGATGGCCTGATAGCGGTTGTTGCTGACTTCAAGCTGTTTCGGTAGCTGTTCTTTGACCCTAAGAATACCGATATAGATTCGTTGGTCATTGTTTTCTATTAGGGAGCCGTGGAGCTCAACTTCAAAGCTGTGACCTTTTTTATGTAAGGCGAAGCGTGTTCCTAAATAGGATGATTCCTGGGTTGACTGGAGTAGATGCTGGCGGCGGTTTTGCCATTCATCCTCAACTAGGAATTTACTTATATTCTGGTCGATGACCTGTTCGCTCGTATAACCATGCATAGTTGCAAAAGAGTCGTTGCAATCAATAATTTTAAATTCGTTATCCAGTATGCAGATGCCGTCGGGTATCGCGTTAAACAGCGCGCGGCGTTTTTGGCCTGCTTCGCGTAATGCCAACTCGCCCTGATGGCGTCTAGAAATATCACGGAGTATGCCGAGTAGGTAACGCTGTCCCTCGATGACGGTGATTTCGCCAAGGATGAGCCATACGGCATCGAGCGTTTGCTGGGTGTCTTTAAACTCGAACTGGCGCGTGCTGCCAACAGGTGCGGTGGCAATGAAGTTTTCCAGCTCTTCTTCCTGGGTTTCACCGAGCAGGCTGTAGATTAATTTCCCTAATACCTGTTGCGCGGATCCTCCGGTGGTTTTAATGAAGCGGCTGCTAGCGTCTGCAACTATTCCACCTGTGGTTAAGGCCACCAGGCCATTACTGGCCTTTTCAGCGATCTCAAACACTCGCTTGTGGGTAATCAGCCCTGGGCGCTGCCGTAGACCTGTAGCGGATTGATCAGCCTTGTCGGCTAGTAACAATACTGAGGTCCAGTAATTGCTTTGGTTATCTCGTTGCAGGTGAAGAGCAACTTTTAGATGGGTATGGGGTGCTTGCCCAAGAGTAACGATCTTTTGCAGATCGAGGGAGGGCAGTAGTTTCGGTGGAATCTCTATTGATTCAACATCAATGACCAATAGTGTGGTTGGTAGTTGTTCTAATGCTTGTTCCAGTTGGTCTACGACCAACCATTCTGCATCAATTCCAATTATCGCTGCGGCTGCAGGAATTACCTGTGGGTCGGTACTGACAACGATTATTTTCATCAGTTAAACCAGCAGATAAAGTGATTAGCTATTAAGTCGAACAAAAAACGGTACCCAACTGGCAACGATAAGTAACGCCAGGACCAGGTTGTAGCGGATTAGCTGTCGCCAGGCCAGATTCTGTTCTACGTTATCGCTACCTTCGCGATAGATCGCCAGCATCGTCGAATCAAGTAGTAATAGCATGCAAACAACGGGCGTGGCCACTGCAGCTAATAAGCCAGGCGTAACTTCGTTGCCACTAAAGTTAGTCGCATCGGGAAACCAGGGGAAGATGACTAAGGCGATGCTTGTTATCAGTAGTGCAAGGCGCAGTGGCGGGATCGGGCGTTTTGAGGTCATATTCATTTTGACTGACTAGGTGGCAGATAAAATTGGCGGCATAAGGTGCAAATTTATATTCTGATTGTTTTTGTTTATGAGGAAAGGGTTTTGTCGAGATAGATTGCTCTCCTGTTTATTGTTGCCGATGATGTCAGCCGAAAAGATGACAATTTTTGACTTTCTAATAGATCATTTCGGCTGTTCGGTTTTTATGGATTAAGCAATTAATCCCAAGCGTTCAGTCTAATGCCGACAACCTGTTTGTTTTAGCAAATCAGAACCTTAGGGAGTTCTAGAACGGTGTCATTTTGATGCCGGGTCACTGAGCGGGGCTAGCATCTAATCAGCAGTTATTTTTCAGTTGTCGAGTGTAGCTGATGGAGCCAGGTTTTGGGCAGAGAAGATTATTACTGCGTGACGTTATACGAAGACAACATTGCGAGGTTTGTTAAGTAGAGCGTTCACCACCCAGACGAGAGTCGACCAATCGGTGATGGTGAGCGAAATAAGTGTTAGTTGGTGGCGGGATAGTCAGGTTTAGAGAGGTTGGTGACTAAGAATTTAAACAGTGGCTCAGCGCAGTCTTCTGCAGATGGCCGGTTCTATTGTTAGCCCTGCTGGACTATCGGGGGTGGACTTGTCAAAAATTGGCAGGTGATCTGGAGTATTTCACTGATTAAAAATGGCTTTTCTATAAAACCATTGATGCCTAGCTGTTTTAGTGCAGGTAGGCAGCCATCTTTATCGTGCCCAGTCATGATGACGGCAGGTAAATCAGGTGAATAATTTCGCAGTTGTTCAAGGGTTTGTTCGCCATTCCAGCCAGGCATCACCAGGTCGAGTAGCAAAAGGTTGCAGTTTGGAAATTGCTGAAGAATTTTCAGTGCGTCGCTACCATTTGCTACCGTGCGAATCCGGTAGCCTTCCAGGGATAAAGCCTCTTTCAACAGGCTGCGGATGGTTAGGTCATCATCAACCACCAGTATATAAGGTTCGTATGCTTGAGTCGTTGGCGTATGTTGACTCGGGAGCAGAGGGGCGCAAAGATTTTTTGCGAATTGGAGTAGGTTTGCCATAGTCCTAACTAACCTGAAGATTTTGTTACTGGTTTTGGGAAGTATCTGCTTGTCGAGTTCGCTGGTTGTTATGCCAGAAAGAATTTGAAAAAACAACTATTTTATAGTTAGTTATGATCTTGCGTAGAGAAAGTGGATTAATAACCCTTTGTAAGTTGCTGTGCTAGTTTTCGGCTGAGATAACCAGAAATTCAGATATTTTTTAAAAATTTTCAGGAATATTCTCATAAGTTCATGTTTTTTATGGTTTATTTTTAACCAATCATTTTTTCGGAAATAATGGGAGTTTTTCGAAGAGAGGGTAAAGCTTGCTTTTTTATTTGTAAATTTCAATATTTCTTATCGTTATAATTTATTTTTTTAAGCAGGTATGGAGTTGGTTCTAGAGTAAAGCGTCATGTTTACAATGTATTTTACCTGGACTCTTTTAGTAAGTTCAGTGGCGAACTGGTTAGTGCTTGACGACATCCTGTCCTTCCCACCAGAGTAACTAGAAGGCTGCTGATCAGTAGCGTGATGGCTAATAGAGCCGCACTCGGGTGGTAGGCAGTTTTGAGTAGCTGGCTTGTCAGCAGTGCTCCAGTGCCAACCGCAGCGCTTACCCCGAGTAGGCCGGTAAGAAGTCCTAGTAAGCTGAAACGTAATGTAAAAATACTGCGAATTTGTCGTTCGGCAGCGCCAAGAGCTCGTAGTAGAGCAGCTTCCTGTTCAACCTGGCCTCGTTCGGAAACCACCACTGCAACTAATACAGAACAGCCTGCTAGCAAGGTCAAGGCCCCCATGAATTGCACCGCAGAAGCGAGCCTGGCGATGATCGCCTGCATCGCTGCCACCATTTGACGCATATCGATAACGGTCAGATTTGGAAATTGGGAAACCAGCTTCTGTTGAAAGCTGTCGCTATTTTTCGATTTGATGTGAAGTGCTGTCACGTAGCTGGTCGGAGCATCAGCTAAGGCTCCCGGAGAGAAGATGACGAAAAAATTGGTGGTCATTCGTTCCCAATCGACCTGGCGAATGCTGGTTACTGTGCCACGATGCTGGCTACCGCCAATGGTAAAAACCAGTTCGCTACCGATGTTTGCGCCGAGCAGTTCCGCCCAGTCTTTTTCTACCGAGATCTCCTGCCTGGCCGGTATTGTGGTCCACCATTGACCCTGCAGAACCGGATTGTGTGGTTCCGGTGTTAATCGCCAACTCAGGTTGTTCTCTCGTTCGGCCATGCGTTTGGCACGGCGGCTGGTCAGGTCTAACTGGCTAACCGGCGTGTCATCGACCGACACTAGCCTGGCTCGAATCATCGGTTGGGGTGAAAATTGGCTGGCGCCTAATTCTGCTAGCAGCTTATTTACCGCTGCTACCTGGTCAGATTGGATGCCAATAACAAAATGGTTGGGGCTGTCCGCGGGCACTTTTACTAGCCATTGCCGCATCAGGTCCTGCTGAACCAGGGTCGGCGCCAGTAATGCCAGCACCCCGGTTGCCAGTGCAGCGATGGCAAATAAAGAGTGAGTTCGTCGACGCACCAGGCCGCTGATTGCCTGCCGCCAGATAAATCCGCCAAAACGAGTAGTTCGTAGCAGCAGGGCTAGGGCGAATTGCCCCATTAACGCAAACAGTGCCATTAACAACAGGAGTGCTGCGCTGGCCTGTAGTCCTAGCAGAAAATCCTGAGCTAACCAGATCAGCAATAAAGTCGTAGTGCCGATAGTGGCAACTATTTGCAGAACAGTCCCCCATCTACTGCCAGCGGGGGGTGAGGCACTGCGCAATACACGAATCGGCGCTGTGTTTACCAGACGCCACAGTGGTGGCACCGCTGCCAGAATGGTCATCAATAAAGCAACCGTGATGCCCTGAAGAACCGGACCGCTACCGGGTTGAGGTAAGTCGCTAGGCAGCAGATTACCCAACAGGTATGGCAACAGGTTTTGCAAGGTCATGCCGGCAATCACGCCCATAACCCCGGCAGCTAGTGCGGTACCGACGAGTAGAGCTAAAAATAACTGCAACACCAGACTAGCAGGTGCACCAATCGCCTTTAAGGTGGCAACCGCCAGGGTTCGTTGCTCAAGCAGGCTGCTAACAGATAGAAATACTGCCACCATTGCCAGTAGTAGTCCGGCAAAGGCGGTGAGGCGTAGGTAACGGCTAGACTGTTGTGTCAGGTTGCGAGTCTGCTCGAGGCCTTTACTAGCATTTTCCAGGTGGCTACCCGAAGGTATTAACGGGGCTAATGCAGCTTCAAGTGCGAAACGCTCGGTGGCGGGGCGTTTATAAAGTAAGCGAGTGCGAAATCGACTACCTGGCTGAATCAGCCGTGTGCCGACGATATCCTCTGCGGAGATAATCACTCTGGGCCCAACGCTAAAGGCACCTGCAACCCGGTCAGGTTCTCTCTCAATGACACCGCCAATAGTTAGCTGGCTGTAGCCAAGTTCAATCTTGTCACCGACTTTGACGTTGAGTTGAGTCATCAGTGAAGGCTCCACCCAAACCGATTCTCTACTGGGCTGGCCTTTAGCACCCTGACCGACTATCTGTAATTTTCCAAGTAGCGGATATTGGCCGCCGACTACCTTGAGTTCAACGAGTTGGAGTTTTTCGTTGGCCGCAGCCATGCTCGGCATTTCGAGGACTGTTGCGTCTGGTTTTAAATTTTCCGGCAGGGAATTAATAAAAGATTGAAGGTCGCGCTGACTAGTGATTCGCAGGTCGCCACCGAGCAGCTCGCCGCTGCGTTCAGCCATCGCCAGTTCTATGCGCTCGGCAAAACTGGTTATCGCCGTTAATGCTGTGACACAGATAAAAATGGCTAAAAACAACGCCGAGAATGTCCGTCGACTATAGCGAAGTTCGCTGCGGGCTAACTGGTAAGTCAGTTTTAGGTGCACCTGATCAGCACTCTAGACGGCCGTCTATTAGAGAAATTTGTTGATCGCAGCGGTCAGCCACTCGTTGGTCATGGGTGACTAATAAGATAGTCGTATTTTGGCTCAGGTTGAGGTTAAACATTAACTCGAGAACCTGTTCTCCGTTGGGGCCATCGAGGCTGCCGGTGGGTTCATCAGCGAATAGAATGGCGGGTCTGGAGGCAAAAGCGCGGGCGACAGCCACCCGTTGCTGCTCGCCACCGGAGAGTT
>JAESTY010000375.1 GCA_016763355.1 Immundisolibacteraceae bacterium | reverse complement strand
GACTGAGTGAAGAGTCCGTCCACATAGGGACCAAAGTTGTAGGGTACGGTTTGCCAGTTATCTGAGTTCGGCAACGCCCCCTGTCCCGTGCGAACCACCGTGCCATCGGCCAATACCACTTCCATGCCGCACTGCATCAACATGTGGGCACCGTAAGGGGTATAACCGCCGCCATGATCCAGGGTGTTGCCCAGCGGCCCACCCCAGCCTGGTGCGCCCGGATCTATCCAGAGTTTACTGCCGGTTTTTTGCAGATGTTCGTAAAGCTGAAAATAACTGACACCGGGTTCGACCAGGGCATAAGCCAGGTCTTCATTTATCTCAATAATCCGGTTCATGCGCTTAAGATCAAGCACCACGTATCCGGCTTTGCGCGGTGCTGGTCCACCGTATGCAAAATTTCGCCCGGTGGAAATGGTCCAGAGCGGCACTTTATAATCATTAGCAATTTTCAGAATCGCCTGAATCTGGTCGACCCCATCCGGCGCCACTGCAGCCGACGGCAAATGGGCATCATCCGGGGTGGCTCCATAGGCCGCCCGATAACTACGTAATGCAGCCTGGTCCTCGGCAAACACCCACTGCTTTCCAACTACCGCCCGCATTTCTGCTACCGCCTGATAAAACACATCTGCGGATAGCCCCTCTGGCACCAAATTGGCCATGCCCTCTCCCCATAGGCTGATTACCCGGTTCACTTCTAGAATCGCGACTGACTAGTTTTACTAGTCACCAAAATTAGCGAAAGATAACCGGGTAAATAATTTATGTAATAAGAATAGTAGCTAAACAATCGTTTGGTTGAAAGTCCTACCCACCAACCTCACTACCGCAAGCGCCACTCACTCAATCAAGCCCCCAATTAATAATGCCGTGGTAGCATCGCCGCGCCATCATTATTGGTGCCTCAGGGTTTAGTACCTCACTACTGCGCGAGCGCCAAATAATTCAGTCAAATTAAACCAAACACTCGATAGAACCCCTCAATGTCTACCCTCAATATTCTTGAAATAAGCCAACTGATTAAACAATACCCAGACACAACTGCGGTTGCCGGTATCAATTTCAACGTCCCAGAAGGCAGCTGTTTTGGCCTACTCGGGCCCAATGGCGCCGGTAAAACCACCACCATCGAGTTGCTGGAAGGACTGATCAAACCCACTAGTGGTTCGATCCTGTACCGAGGTAAGCCTCTGGGCGATGATTTCCGTCAGCAAGCCGGTATTCAGTTTCAATCCACCGCACTGCAGGATTTTTTAACAGTGCGCGAATCTCTGGAACTGTTTCACCAACTTTATGATCATCGGCTGCCGCTGCAGCAGGTGATCGAGATGTGTGACCTGGGAGAGCTGCTGGATCGAGACAATCGCAAACTCTCTGGTGGTCAGCGCCAGCGGCTACTGTTGGCCATCGCATTGGTTAATGACCCGCAGGTACTGTTCCTTGATGAGCCCACCACCGGACTTGACCCGCAGGCCAGACGCAATTTCTGGGAGCTGATTCAACGCATCAAGGACGACAATAAAACCATCTTACTAACCACCCACTACATGGAAGAAGCCGCTGTTTTATGCGATCAACTCATTATTATGGATAGCGGCAAGATCATTGCCGAGGGCACGCCCGATGACCTGCTCAATAGCCATTTTGAAGATGTGATCGTCGAACTGCCCTCCGATCTGTTACCTGAGTCCCTGCCGACAGAACTGCAACAGCAAGTGCTGCACAGAAATGATTTGATCGAATTTGCCAGTAACGATGTCAATCAATTGATTGTTAGCCTGCAATCCATGCAGGTGCCGTTACAGCAATTACGGATCCGGTCACGCACATTGGAAGATCTGTTCCTGCAGCTCACCGGTAAGGAGTTGCGGGCATGATGCGAAGATTCCTGGCGCTGCTGCAGGCACGCAACATGGAGTTTCTGCGCGATAAATCATCACTGGGCTGGAATGTAGCCTTTCCGATTCTGCTGGTGTTTGGGTTGGCCGCCATTTTTTCTGGTGACTCGCGACCGATGTTCCGAGTTTCGGTGTTAACCACGCCAGCTGAGCTGGCTAAAAAGACCGATTCCGGCCCGGGCGAACATCGTTTTTTACAGGATCCCTTCATCCAGTTCACTGAAGTCAGCGATCAGCAGCTGGCAATAGGCGATGTTCGTCTGCATAAATCGGATCTACTGTTTGACCCGACCAGCAATCATTACTGGATCAATCTGTCTTCAGAAAAAGGTCACCACCTGGAAGCAATCCTGCTGGGGGCGAGCTCAACCTCACCACAGCGGCTCGAGGTCAGCGGTGATCCGGTGCGACTCATCGACTGGCTGATGCCGGGCATTCTTGGTATGAACATGATGTTCAGCTGCCTGTTCGGCGTGGGATACATAGTCGTGCGCTACCGTAAAAGCGGCTTTTTGAAACGCCTCAACGCCACCCCAACACGAGCAGTCGAATTTCTTGCAGCTCAGATTCTGTCGCGCCTGCTACTGATCATGGCACTGACCGTTGCGGTGTTTATTGGCACTAATCTGTTTTTAGGTTTTCGAATGGAAGGCAGCTACTGGCTGCTGTTTGTCACCGCTTGTCTGGGTGCAATGGCCTTGATATCAATGGGGCTGGTGGTTTCTGCACGGGTTAGCAGCGAAGAATTAGCCGGCGGCCTGCTGAACTTTGTCACCTGGCCTATGATGGTGCTCTCCGACGTCTGGTTTTCGATGGAAGGCAGTCACCCGGTGATGGTGGCGATATCCAAGGCATTACCGCTGACCCATTTAATGCAGGCCAGTCGAGCCATCATGCTCGATGGCGCTGGGCTGGCCGAAATCATGCCTAACCTGATTGTGCTTGCGACCATGACCCTGGTGTTTCTAGGGCTGGGTTCCTGGTGGTTTCGCTGGCAGGGGGATTAATATCCCCTAATCATTAGGATCAGGCCCCAACAGCACAGCCACCCAGCGGCTTTGTTCGCTACTCTCTAAACCGATTTTGACAATCATGGTTAGCGGCACCGACAGCAGCATGCCCACAGGTCCAAGCAACCAGCCCCAGAAAACTAACGATAAAAACACCACCAGAGTCGACAACCCCAAACCCTTGCCCAGGAAACGGGGCTCGATCACATTGCCCATCACGATATTCACAACCAGGTAGCCTGATGTCGCCGCAAGCGCAGTGCCACCACCTAGCTGAATATAGGCCAGCATCACCGCCGGTACTGCGGCGATGATCGATCCGATATTGGGTACGAAATTAAATAGCAGCGCCAGCACACCCCACAACAGCGGGTAGTCCACACCGAGTATCGCCAGCCAACTAGCCACCAATACCCCGGTTGCCAGGCTCACCCAGCTTTTAATTGCCAGATAACGATTCACCGAATCGGTAAAGCCTTCCAAACGCTCTAGCGCTCCGGTTTCACCAGAAAGGGCAATTTTAATTTTGTGCGGTAAGCCACTGACTTCAAAAAGAATAAAAATCACCGTCATTAATATTAGAAAGGTGTTGGTCAGCACCCCTCCAAGGCTACTCAGGGTATTTGAAACCATGCCCATGACCGCTGCCGGGTTAAACCCGTCTTTGAAGGCAGTCAACGAAATCTCAAAACCGAACCGATTAGCAAGTTCCACCAACGCCTGAGATTCACCACTGAGTCGTTGCTGGTATTCGGGCAATGAGCGGGTGAAATCACTCACCGAGCTGCCCACAAAAGTCACCAGCAGATAACCACTAAAGATTAACAATCCAATAATCAGGGTAATCGCCAGCCCGGTTGGAACCCGTCGCCGGGTCAACCAGAACAGTGGTGGCGCACAGACGATGGCGATGAAGGAAGCCAGCAAAAACGGCACTAGTAACTCAGCCGCGGTTTTCATGCCAGCGATAGTAACCACCAGACAGGCGCTAATCAGTAATACGTTACTGGCAGCAGATTGGCTATTAGGTTGTGACATTTGAGGGTTCCTAAAAACGATATTGGTGGAGAGCCGTAGCGCCGAGTTTACCTGCTTAAAGCAAACACCCAATCGCCAAACCCGGATAAAATTAGCGTGACTTGTTAACAGTGGGCGTCAGTCAAAACTCAACTTTTTAGACTAATCAGGTCACTCCCCATCGTCTCTAATTATTTATCAGGTAACCACTGACGTGACTTATCGAGATCAAAACAATGCCCCCTCGCCAGAGCTCACTGCGCTGGTCCGCAAAGCAGAAATCCACCTCAGCGAAGCCGATCCGCAATTAGGACAACTGATCCACGATTTAGGCCCCTGCCCATTAGCCAATTATGTGATGGACCCGTTCGATTCACTGGTCTGGACCGTGATCGGGCAACAGATCTCTAGTGCCGCTGCAGCCAGTATCACCGCCCGGCTTCGAGAAATCGCCGGTGGCGGCATTTTCACCCCTACTGCGTTGGACCAGCTCGATACCGAAACCCTACGCAGTGCCGGACTGACCCGCAATAAAACTCGCACCCTGCAGGAGATCAGCACCAAAATTATCGATGGTGACCTAGATATGACCGCATTGAACAGCGCCACCGACGACGAGGTGATGCAACGCCTCTGCCAATACTATGGCATCGGTCCGTGGACCGTAGAGATGTTGCTGATGTTTGGCCTCGGCCGTATCGACGTATTTTCCGGCGGCGACCTGGCACTACGAAAAGCTATCGGTCTGCTCTACGAACACGACAGCCCGCCCGATGCGGCAGAGTCCAACAAAATAGCCCAGCGCTGGGCACCCTACCGCACGGTGGCTAGCTGGTATTTATGGCGTACCGTCGACCCACTGTCGGAACCACCAGCAATCTGACATCAGGCTGTTACCGGTCTCAGGGTAATCGCGTTTTCAGGGCAGGCCTGAGCACAAAGATTGCAACCGCGACAATCTTCAGCCCGCACCGCGTAGGCCTGTTTGCCACCATGCGCCCAGGTTTTGATTTTGCCAATCAATGACTGACCTGCCTTATCCTCAGCAGTCAACGGATGCAACTCAAACACGTTATAAGGGCAGACATCCATGCAGGGACCTTTGGCCTCGCATTTATTTCGATTGATCTCCGGGTAAACCCGTCCTGACTCTTCGCTACATGAATCACTCATAACCTCTCCCTTTTTAGTTTTAAATAATTTTGCAGTGGCCTCTCGTCCACCGACTTTATCCTTACAAATTAAACGGATTTCAAATTGGTAATCAGGACTCCGTGCGCTTGTCAGCTTTTCGGTTTTTCTTTTCACGGGGCTGGCGAGGCTGGCGAGGCGGCCCCTTGGCTTTTGCCCAGCTATCGCGCAGCGTTACGGTTCTATCAAACCGTAATTCGCCATCCGCCTGACTATCCAGACAAAAATAACCAAGCCGCTCAAACTGATAATTTTGACCTGATACAGCGCTAACCAGCGACGGTTCCAGTTTGGCGTTGGCCATCACAGTCAGGGAATCTGGATTGAGCAGGTCAAAAAAATCATCCCCTGCCGCAGCCGGATTGGCCTCTTTAAACAAACGATCATAAACCTGAACTTCGGCATCCAGCGCATGCTCTGCGGAGACCCAGTGAATAGTGCCTTTAACCTTACGACCATCCGGTGCATTACCACCGCGGGTTTCTGGATCATAGGTACAGTGAATCTCAACCAGTTCGCCGGCGGGGTTTTTAATCACATCGGTGCAGGTCACCAGGTAGCCATATCTCAACCGAACTTCTCGACCCAGGGAAAGACGAAAAAATTTCTTTGGCGCCTCCTCCATAAAATCATCCTGCTCGACATAAAGTACCCGGCTAAAGGGCAATTCACGGCTACCCTGCTCAGGGTACTGAGGATGATTCTGGGCGGTGAGTTGTTCGACCTGGCCCTCCGGATAATTGGTTATCACCAGTTTTAATGGATTGACGACCCCGAGTACTCTGGGAACCGCCTCCAGGTCTTCTCGAATACAGGCTTCAAGCACCCCCATTTCAACGATACCGTCGTTACGGGTCACGCCGATACGCTGACAAAATTCACGGATCGATGCCGCCGTATAGCCTCGACGTCGCAATCCGGAAATAGTCGGCATGCGCGGGTCATCCCAGCCAGAGACCTTGTTCTCGACCACCAGCTGCTGCAGTTTGCGCTTGCTCATGATGGTGTAATCAAGATTCAGTCGTGCAAATTCTATTTGCTGAGGATGGTGAGGCGTGTCCAGGGTATCCAGAAACCAGTCATAAAGCGGCCGGTGATCTTCAAATTCCAGGGTGCACAGTGAGTGGGTAATGCCCTCAATGGCATCAGATAGGCAGTGAGCAAAATCGTACATCGGATAGATACACCAGCTGTCACCGGTCTGCTGATGATGCGCTCGCTTGATCCGGTATACCGCTGGATCCCGAAGATTCATATTAGGCGCGGCCATGTCGATTTTGGCTCTCAGCAGACAGCTCCCGTCGTCAAACTCACCGGCACGCATCCGACTAAACAGGTCGAGGTTGTCTTCAATCGAACGATCCTGAAACGGACTGTTGCGGCCCGGCTCGGTCAGCGAACCTCGGTACTCGCGTAGCTGTTCAGCACTAAGATCACAAACATAAGCCTTACCCATTTCAATTAACTGCACCGCAAACTGGTAGAGCTGCTCGAAATAATCTGAAGAATGAAATAGCTGCTGCTGTGGATCGAACCCAAGCCAGGCGATATCACGTTTTATCGCGCGAACGTATTCCTCGGCCTCATTAGCCGGATTGGTGTCATCAAAACGCAAATGACAAACCGCGTCGTTGATATCCTCGGCGAGCCCAAAATTTAGGCAAATGGATTTGGCATGACCAATGTGCAGGTAACCATTGGGCTCTGGAGGAAACCGGGTTACAGTCGGCCACCATTTTTACCGGCGGCCAGGTCCTTATCGATTAACTGGCGGATGAAATTACTGGTTGCCTGGTCATTCCTGACCAAGTCGGGGCTGTCCGTGTCACTCATGGAGTCGGTCGACTTTTCTCTATTTAAAATTAAGGTTGGCATGGCTATTGGGCTAAATTGCAGCCGAATCGGCCGGGCTATTCTAGCCAAAAACGCCCTTGTTTCCGACCACTCTGCTAAAGATAGCTGCTTATATTTACGAGCCACCCATAAGCTACAAGTAACTCGTCAGTGCGAATTAGCCCGGCATCCAGATCAGCTAGCCAGTTTGGCTAATGCTTATTTAGCAGCCCGGGATAAAGTTCTTCACTGCAGTCAGGACAGATACCGTGGCTAACAGAACAATTCGAATACTCGGTGACAAAGGACTCTATTAGTCTCCAACCACCGAGTTTGTCATGAACTTTTTTACAGTTCACACAGATACAAATTACACCCTCAACGGTCGCTGCCAGTCGTGAACCAGACGAATCCCGTGCGGTCTGGTTACCCATTGAGTCTGAATCAGCGGACATTAACTCGGTCACATCGGTATAGACCGCAATCATCCAGACCGGCTTGCCCTGTTGATCGCAGCTGACCTGACCACGCCAGCGTACCCAAATGGTTGAACCGTTTTTATGCCGATAACGAACGGTCTGATCATAAGCAAGTGTTGGATCGTCTCGATGTTGGCGAAAGTTTTTTAATGCGCTACGCCTATCATCGCGATTAATGACTTTTCTAAACAATTTGGATAGCTGAGTCAGCTTAGCCGGGTCGTACCCCAACAGTAGCCAGAAGTTACTGCTCAACCCCTCATAACCGGGGCTATCGAGATCCCAGTAACACAGGCTACCGGTATCAACCTGGCCTAGCTGGATAAGCATCAGCAGCATTGGCTCCTGCCGAAACAACGAATAAAACTTTTTGTTCAGATAACGTGAACTGGGCTGCATCTTTTCATCTCCAACAGTAAACAGATCGTTTGTCGCCTCACCCCACATTAAATCCGTTATTTTGGCGATATATAACACGTCAATTCAAAAACAGGAAATTATTTAGCTTTTACGTTTCAATTGTTTATATAGAAAAGCTAACAGAAAACTTAAAGATTAATAGGTAAATGAATTCAATCAAACCGCTATTTGTTTCTGAATATCGAAATCACTGAACATAGACCTGAGAAATCTAACCGGCAAATTTTGGAGCCCACGGATGATCTGCTAAGGTTCAATTTCTAAAGATTGAAGCTTTTTCATTTTTTAATCGGGAGAGGACATGGCTAACGACTATGAAGGCAAAGTAGCGCTGGTAACCGGCGGCGGTTCTGGCATCGGCAAGGCAACCGCGCTTAAGTTTGCAAGCCTGGGGGCCAGCGTAGTGGTCGCGGATATTAACGAGACTGGTGCCCAGGAGACGGTTAGCCAGATCACCGAACTGGGCGGCAAGGCCGCAGCCTTTGCGGTGGATGTCAGTATTGGCAGCCAGGTAAAAGCGATGGTGGATTTCACCCTTGAGACTTTTGGCAAACTCGATTGCGCATTCAATAACGCCGGCATCGAAGGCGAAGGTGGCTCAATTGTTGATTGCAGCGAGGAAAACTGGGCGCGCACCATAGCCATCGACCTCACCGGTGTATTCCTGTGTATGAAATATGAAATTCCCGCCATGCTCGACAATGGTAGCGGCACCATCGTCAACACCTCTTCAGTCGCTGGATTAGCCGGCACTCCTGGTTTACCTGCGTATGGCGCGGCCAAGCATGGGGTGGTAGGACTCACCAAAGGCGCAGCCAAAGAATACGCACCTCATGGTATTCGGGTAAATGCGGTCTGCCCCGGCGTCATCGAAACACCGATGGTGACCCGCCTGGCTGATGATATGAGCAGTACCCGAGAAGCATTTGATAACCTCCATCCGATTGGCCGTCTTGGCCAGCCTGAAGAGATTGCCGAAGCTGTGATCTGGTTCTGCTCACCTGCCTCTAGTTTTGTCACCGGCCATGCCATGGCTGTTGATGGTGGCTTATTGGCATCATGGATCTAGATGGCCATTCCCCGGTCAACATTGGCCGGGGAGCTTTAGCACCGCCACTCTAGCCAGGTCAGCACTGTTTTCCCTCACGGAAAACCTAATCAGCAAGACCTGAATACAACAGAACAGGAAGCGTCACCATGCTGTTACGCACCGATCATATTGAAATCGTTCCAGAGGACTTCGAACGCAGTCTGGCTTTTTTTCAAGACCTGCTCGGGTTTACAGTCGTTCATCGCTATCCGCTGGATGCACCACCCTATACCGAGCTGGCTTACTTACAGCAAGCTGATATTGGCCTGGAACTATTACGCATCGACAACCCACAAGGCTACCAACCACCGGGTAATCGGGCCGGCTTAAGATGCATTGCCTGGCAGGTGGATGATATGGAGACAACCCTGTCCGACTACAACAGCAAGGGCATTGTCACCACCTGGGGACCACTGGCAACCGATGCCTTTATCAGGGCAGAAATTTGTGATCCAGACGGCAACCCAATTGAACTCAGACAATGGCTTGGCAAGGCTCCAAACCTAAGCTAGCAGCAATACCAGCAGATTTGGTTTAGCGCCCTAAAACTAAAGTGCGTGCGCTTGTCACCCTGTCACTGCTGGTTGGCGGTTCGGTTTGCCCACATTCGAGAGAGATCTGGCCGTTCAGAAACTCCCCGTGCAGCCAGGCGCGAACCCAACTGGAATATTTGCAATGTCAGATAGCCTGGTGATCAGCATTACCACTCTTCAGAGACCAGAAATTGACACCCACAACCAGACAAAATAGTGAGTTTCTAATCCGCCTTAACACGGCTATCCACTCAGTGAGATTAAACCTTCTCGGCTGCCTCGGTTCACTCTACAATGCCTAGCTGCAAATAGTTCGCAAGCTCTAAACTCCGATAGTTTTTCAGGTGCGCGCCACACAGTTTCACTTTTAAACAACAGGGAAAACCATGCAAGCAGAACAATCAAATGACGTGCTCGACGTGCTCGTAATCGGTGCAGGTCTTGCAGGGCTCTACCAGCTTCACCGTTTACGCCAACTCGGCTATTCGGTCAAAGTGCTCGATGCGGGCGCAGACATCGGTGGCATCTGGCACTGGAACTGTTATCCCGGCGCCCGGGTTGATTCCCACGTACCTAATTATGAGTTCAGCATGGAAGATCTCTGGAAGGACTGGAACTGGAGCGAGCTT
>JAESTY010000374.1 GCA_016763355.1 Immundisolibacteraceae bacterium | reverse complement strand
GCAATCGACCTGAAAGATGGCAAATGCGTGCGTTTGCGTCAGGGCGAGATGAATGATGTCACCGTGTTTTCTGACAATCCAGTCGAGGTCGCACAACGCTGGTACGACGCCGGCGCACGGCGGCTGCATATGGTCGATTTAGACGGTGCCAGCAGTGGCAAACCGGAAAATGCTGGCGTGATTCATGAAGTGGTCGAAGCGTTACCGGATATGGATATTCAGATCGGCGGCGGTATCCGCGATGAGGACACCATTGAGGCCTACCTCGAAGCTGGGGTCCGATATGTGATTTTAGGCACTAAGGCGGTCAATGCGCCCCATTTTGTTGGTGATGTTTGTGTCGAGTTTCCCGGTCACATCATTGTTGGTCTTGATGCCCGCAATGGCAAAGTGGCTACTGATGGCTGGTCAAAGTTGTCGCACCACGATGTGGTCGATATAGCCAAACATTTTGAGCAGGACGGAGTCGAAGCTATAATTTTTACTGATATCAGCCGTGACGGCATGATGCAGGGGCTTAACCTGGAGTCCACTATTGAGTTGGCTAGCGCCATCACTATTCCGGTGTTTGCATCCGGTGGCGTGACCAATATGGGCGACATTGAATCCCTCTGTGCAGTCGAAGAAGAAGGCTTGCAGGGCGTCATTATTGGTCGGGCAATTTATGAAGGTACCCTGGATTTTAAGGCAGCGCTGGCCAGGGCTGCCGAGCTGACTGATGGTGGTTCCTGATTAATGCCGCTCTGTAAGCGTATCGTTCCCTGCCTGGATGTTGATGCTGGTCGGGTCGTTAAGGGCGTGCAGTTTGTTGATATTCGGGATGCCGGCGACCCGGTTGAGGTGGCCAGGCGTTACTCAGAAGAGGGCGCGGACGAAGTCGTTTTTCTGGATATAACCGCCAGTTCTGATGACCGCGAGACCATTGTTCATGTGGTCGAACAGGTCGCTGAACAGGTATTTATTCCCTTAACCGTCGGCGGCGGTATTCGTGAGCTAGCTGATATTCGCCGCATGTTGAATGCTGGCGCCGATAAGGTGTCTATTAATACCGCGGCGGTGAATCGGCCCGAGTTTGTGCGTGAAGCGGCGCAACATTTTGGTTCTCAGTGCATTGTTGTGGCGGTTGATGCCAAACAGACTAGTGACCAACAGTGGCAGGTATTCACCCACGGCGGACGCAATGCAACCGGCCTGGATGTGATTAACTGGACCCGTAAAATGGCGGAATTTGGCGCCGGCGAAATATTGTTGACCAGCATGGACCGAGATGGCACTCGCGAAGGATTTGATTTGGCCCTTACTCGAGCTGTTGCCGAAGCAGTGACAATTCCGGTGATCGCTTCCGGTGGGGTGGGTGAATTGTCGCACCTGGTTGATGGCGTGACAGAAGGTGGTGCCGACGCGGTGCTGGCGGCCAGTATTTTTCATTTTGGTCATTACAGCATCGATCAGGCAAAACAGGCGATGGCCGATGCCGGGATTGTTGTCAGGCAATTACAATGAGTGAAACGGGTCAGTGGATAGATCAGATTGCCTGGAACAGCGATGGCCTGTTGCCGGCAATTTCCCAGGACCATGTCAGTGGCCGCGTGTTAATGATGGCCTGGATGAATCGGGAATCACTGCAGCTGAGTGTTGAAGGTGGTTATGCGGTTTACTGGTCTCGTTCTCGTGGTCAGTTATGGCGCAAAGGTGAAACTTCCGGTAACCGTCAAAAAATTGAGGCGATCCGAATTGATTGTGATGGCGATACCCTGCTGATATCGGTGCAGCAGGAAGGTGGTATTGCCTGTCATACCGGTCGTGAGAGCTGTTTTTATCGACGTCTGGATGGGGATAATGTCTGGCAGTCTACCGATGAGGTATTACGTTCCCCCGAAGAGTTATATGGGTCAAAATAATGACTATGATCTGCAAGATGGATCCAGGCGACCTCAACAGATGCAAATGAATACAGATCTAGAATGAATGTAGGTCTAAATGAATTAAGAGCAGGGATATGAATAAATTAACCAGGGTTTTGCGATGAGTGACGTGCTGACTGAGTTGGCAGCGGTGCTTGAAGCCCGTAAACAGGCTGACCCGAACGAATCCTATGTGGCGTCGTTGTACGCAGGTGGCGTTGACAAGATTTTAAAAAAAATCGGTGAAGAGGCCACAGAAGTAGTGATGGCCGGTAAGGATGGTGAAGTTGCGGCCATCGTGGCAGAAACTGCGGATCTCTGGTTTCACTCGATGGTGTTACTTTGTCATCAGGGAATAGGCCTGGAGGCAGTGTTAGATGAGTTGGCGAGTCGCTTTGGTCTATCCGGACTCGAAGAAAAAGCCAGTCGTTCGTAACGAGTTGGCAGTTTAACTTTATGAGGAATTGATTATGGGCATGGGTGGAATTAGTGTCAGTTCGCTACTGATTATTCTTGTGATTGTGCTGGTGCTGTTTGGCGGTAAGCGGCTGCGTGGCCTTGGCGATGATTTAGGCGGGGCCATTAAAGGCTTTCGTAGTGCGGTCAAGGAAGAACAGAAAACCGAGTCGGTGGAGGAGATCATTGCTCAGTCATCGGTGACCGATGAGACCGTTAGTCGTTCGCCTAAATCTGCCAATAACGAATAGCTGGTAACACGCATTGTTCGATATTGGTTTTTGGGAGCTGGGCGTCATCGGTATGGTGGCGCTGATGGTGATTGGTCCTGAACGGTTGCCAGCGGTAGCGCGCACTGCCGGGCTCTGGGTCGGCCGAGTGCGCCGAATGGCTACTGGGTTTCGTGAAGACCTGAACAGGAATTCAGAGCGGATGAATTGAAGCGTTCCCTGATTGACCAACATAAATCTCTGCTCGACCCGATTCGCCAGGTTGGTGACGAATTACGGGCCACCATCAAGGAATCGGTGGCTGAAGGTGAGCAGAGTAGTTCGGCCAGCAAAGGTGCTGGATCAGCGTCAGCATCAGTTTCGGCGTCCGTAACCACTGCCTCAAATGAAGCCAAAGTGGTCGATAATGGATGAACAATCGGCGCAGGCTGGTGGTTTTGAAGAACATGAACCAGACCAGCAACAGGCCAGCGAAGGTGAGCTCACCTTAACGGGTCATCTGTTAGAGCTGCGTCAGCGCCTGGTACGGTCCCTACTGGTTGTAGCGGCGCTAATTCTGGTAATGATGCCATTTGCTAAGGATATCTACTCGTTTTTAGCGATCCCGCTAATGGCAGTGTTGCCTGAAAATGCCAGTTTAATAGCCACCGGAGTCGCCTCACCCTTTCTAGCGCCTTTCAAGTTAGTGGTAGTACTGGCTCTGTTTGCAGCTGTACCGTTTCTGCTCTATCAGCTCTGGAGTTTTATTGCCCCCGGGCTCTATAAAAATGAACGCCGATTGGCAGTGCCGCTATTATTTTCCAGTGTGATTCTGTTCTATTGCGGCGCAGCCTTTGCTTACTTTGTTGTGTTCCCACTGGTGTTTGCTTTTTTGACCCAGGCTGCTCCAGAAGGGGTAGCGGTGATGACCGATATTTCATCTTACTTAGACTTCGTGCTTAAACTGTTTTTTGCGTTTGGTATCGCGTTCGAAGTGCCAATCGCGACTTTGCTACTGATTCTTTCCGGTGTGGTTACTCGGAAACAACTAGCGAGTTATCGGTCGCAGATTATTGTTGGTGCTTTTGTATTGGGCATGTTGTTGACGCCGCCAGATGTTATTTCTCAGGTGATGCTGGCGGTGCCAATCTGGTTGTTGTTTGAGCTAGGGCTGTTGTTATCGAGGTTTGTTGGCAAGCGCGCTAGCTAGCCGGTGGCCGCTATCTTCTTCGTCGGGGTGTAGTAGAGGCCGGACGTTCCATCACGCCAACACTCATCTGTCTCTGCTTACCTTGGCGTAAATAAGTCAGCATGACGTTTTTGTTGGGCTGGAGTGCGGCGATGGTGTTGAGCGCCTTGCGAGTGCCGTCAATTTCGGTGCCGTTGATCGCGGTGAGTATATCTCCGGCCTTGAGGCCAGCCTGATAGGCGGGTGCTCGTCGATAGACCCCAGCAACAATCACCCCCTGCAAGTCGGGTAGCCCGAAAGATTTGGCCAGGTCATGATCGACATCTTGCAGGTCTAGTCCGAGCCAGCCGCGAATCACTCTGCCGTTAGTTATTAGTTGCTCAACGATTCGCTTAGCTAGCTCTGCTGGAACTGCAAACCCAATGCCCTGAGAGCCGCCGGATTGGCTATAAATAGCTGTATTGATCCCGACAAGTTCACCGCTGATGTTAATTAGCGCGCCGCCGGAATTACCTGGGTTGATGGCCGCATCGGTTTGAATGAAATCTTCAAAGGTATTAATGCCCAGATGTTTACGACCCGTGGCGCTAACAATGCCCATGGTGACCGTCTGCCCGACCCCAAACGGATTGCCAATTGCCAGCACCAGGTCACCGACTAGCAGTCCGTCGGAATCGCCGAATACCAGCCCACTAAGTTCTGGCAGATCAATGCGCAGCACGGCAAGGTCCGTATCTGGATCACTGCCGACCAGCTGCGCCAACGCTGAGCGGCCGTCACTTAGCGCTACCTTAATTTCGTCAGCACCGTCGATGACGTGGTTATTAGTTAATACCAGCCCTTTATTATTGATCAGCACACCGGAACCAAGGCTGGATTGAATCCGCTCTCTGGGTGCGCGGGGAGCACCAAAAAATTGTTGAAACATTGGGTTATCGAGCAATGGATGGCGTTGCCGTTTAATGGTTTTGGAGCTGAAGATATTGACCACGCTAGGGGCAGATGCCTGCACGGCGCTACTAAAAGAGGCTCTGCGCCTGTCTGTGTCATTGGCGTTGCCGAAAGAAAAATTGTCCTGCAATGCTAAGACCACTAGCCCAGCGATCAGTCCGGCAGTGGCTGCCTGGAGAAAAAAACGTAGTAGGTTGGATCGGTTCATGGTGTATTTAGGCTAAATAGTGCGGTCTTCAGACCGATTTAAGATGGGTGGATTATGCCCTACGGGTTCTGATCATACTGTTTGCTGTTAGTCCCATTGGCGGTTTATATAAAATCTGGCTTTAGCTGATCTACTGCTGTAGAGAGTTGGTTATCTGTTAGTTGGCGTTAATTTGAGCGCTGAGAATGGTGAAAAACAGCCGGGTTCTTTTGGGCTCTTTTGAGCTGGCCCTCTAGGCAATGCAGGCCGAATTTGAGAGAATCAGCGCCCAGTATCAGGCTCGATGAATTTGTTTTAATTTGGCCCAGGTTTCGGGCGCTGGCCCCCGGTTCACAGGGGCCAAATGACGGGTGTTGAATTCAGCGTAACAATTACGCTAGCACACACCAACAAGCTCCCTTTAGTTTTGAGGAATAGAAAATGAGCGGTGACGAGATAGATCTCGGCAAACGCAACATGATCACCGGCGCTGTCGTAGCTACCGGTGGAGTTGGTGCAGCCTGTGTTGCACTTCCGTTTGTCTCCTACTGGCAACCGAGTGTTGCAGCCCATGCAGCGGGTGCGCCCGTTGAAGTTGACATCAGTGATTTGCAGCCAGGTGAGCAACGGGTGGTGGAGTGGCGTCGTAAGCCAGTCTGGATTATTCGTCGTACCGAAGAGGCGTTAAAAAGCCTGCAGGGTCACGAAGATAATTTACGCGATCCAGATAGCCTGGAATCAGACCAGCCTTCATACGCGACCAATCAAACCCGCTCGCTGAAACCGGAATATCTGGTGATGGCCGGTATCTGTACTCATTTGGGGTGTTCTCCTACCTATTCCCCTGAGGAAGATCTGGAAGCCGGCTGGACCGGTGGCTTTTTCTGTCCCTGTCATGGTGGCAAATATGATCTTGCCGGCCGGGTTCTGGAAGGTGTGCCGCCACCTAAAAATATGATGGTGCCTCCGCACCGCTATCTGAGCGATACCGTGCTTGTGATCGGTGAAGATGAGGGAGTCGCCTGATGGTTGCTACTTTGAAAGGGCTGCTAGTCGGGTTACTTGGCTGGATTGATACTCGTTTTCCGCTGACTAAATGGTGGAACGAGCATCTGGCGCAGTATTACGCGCCGAAGAATTTTAACTTCTGGTATTTCTTTGGTTCATTGGCACTGCTGGTGTTTGTGAATCAGATTGTTACCGGTATTTTCCTGACCATGAACTACAAACCTTCCGAAGCGGAAGCGTTTGCTTCAGTTGAATACATCATGCGTGATGTCAGTTGGGGCTGGTTGATTCGATACATGCATTCGGTAGGCGCATCGCTGTTTTTCGTGGTGATCTACCTGCATATGTTTCGTGGTCTGATTTACGGCTCTTATAAAAACCCACGTGAACTGCTCTGGTTGTTCGGCATGGTGATTTACGTGCTGCTGATGGCCGAAGCTTTCATGGGCTATCTGTTGCCCTGGGGCCAGATGTCTTTCTGGGGTGCCCAGGTCATTATCAATCTATTCGGTGCCATTCCGTTTGGTATTGGTGATGCGCTGACTATCTGGATACGTGGTGATTTTGCGGTTGGTGACCCAACCCTGAACCGGTTCTTTGCCCTGCATGTAGCGGCTATTCCGCTGTTACTAGTAGCGCTGGTGTTCTTTCACATCATCGCACTGCATGAAGTGGGTTCGAACAATCCAGACGGTATCGACATCAAGAAACATAAGGGTCCGGATGGCATTCCGCTGGACGGTATTCCGTTCCACCCTTACTACACCGTAAAAGATATTTTCGGTACCGGTGTGTTCCTGATTCTGTTTGCGATCATTGTCTTTTTCGCACCTGAAATGACCGGTAAGTTCCTTGAGGCTGATAACTTTGTCGCTTCTAATCCGATGGTCACACCGACCCATATTGCACCGCTTTGGTACTTTGCACCCTTCTATGCAATTTTACGGGCTGTGCCTGACAAACTGATGGGTGTTATGGCGATGGGCGGTTCGATTGGGGTGATGTTTCTGTTGCCCTGGCTGGATCGTTCGCCGGTTAACTCGATTCGTTATCGTGGACCCCTCACCAAAATTGCGGTCACCTTGTTTGTGATTTCATTTCTGGTCCTGGGTGCGCTCGGAACCATGCCTGCTGGCGATACTGAAACCTTTATCGCCCGGGTCTGTTCGGTTATCTACTTTGCTTTCTTTCTGTTGATGCCTATCTACACAACCATTGAAAAGACACTGCCAGAACCTGACCGGGTGACAATGAAATGAGAAGCATAATTAGAACCGTTTTGCTGTTAATGACGCCCATGATGGCCTCTGCCTCTGGTGATGTGCCAGATGTTCATGTTGAGGTTGACCTGGCCAACATCGCCGGCCTGCAACGCGGTGCGCAAACATTTTTTAATTACTGTGCTAGCTGTCATAGCGCTAAATATCAGCGCTATAGCCGGGTTGCCGAAGACCTGGAACTGACCTATGACCAGGTAGCCGCCAACATGGTTTTTACCGGCGCTAAGGTTACTGACCATGTTGTTGTGGCGATGACGCCGGAAGATGGCGAGCGCTGGTTCGGTCAGGCGCCGCCAGATTTAACCCTGGTAGGTCGCAGCCGTGGACCTGAATGGCTCTATGCTTATCTGAAGAGTTATCACACTGACACTAGCCGGCCATGGGGCGTGAATAACCCGTTGTTGCCAGGCACTGCCATGCCAGCGGTACTTGCGAGCCTGCAGGGTGAGCAGGAGATCGATGCTGATGGCCATTTACATCTGGTCACCGAAGGTAGTCTTAACGAAGCTGAATATGACCGCCTGGTGACAGACCTGGTTAATTTTCTGGTCTATATTGGTGAACCAGCCAAAATGGTGCGGGGTTCGATTGGTGTCAAAGTCATCATGTTTTTGATGCTGTTCACCTTTTTAGCCTACCTGCTTAAAAGAGAATTTTGGAAGGACGTGCACTAAATTTCAGTGTTCAAAAACCAATAGTAGTTGTATCGGAATTAACCTGCGTTACCCATTAAAGTGGATTGGACCTTATGAATTTATACTCTGGAAAGGATTGTCCACATAGCCATCGCACTCGGATAGTCGCCTGCGAAAAAGATATTCAAATGGATATCAACTGGGTCGATGAAAATGATCTTCCGCAGGAAGTTCTCGAGCTTAATCCTGCTAACGATGTACCACTATTAGTCGATCGTGACCTGGTGCTCTACAACTCTTACGTGATAATGGAATATCTTGATGAGCGCTTTCCGCACCCACCGTTGATGCCAGTGGATCCGGTTTCAAGAGCTCAGGCACGCCTGATGCTCTCTCGGATAGAGAAAGACTGGTATCAGGGTATGGCTGCGCTGATGTCTGGGGCTTCTAAGAAAGTGCAGCAAGCTGCCCGGCAATCTATCCGTGATGGCCTGGCCGCGATAGCACCGATTTTTTCACGACAGGAATATGTGATTGGTGATGCTTTCAGTCTGGTTGACTGTTCTCTGGCACCACTGATCTGGCGGTTACCGCAGATTGGTATCGAGTTACCTAAAGCCGCGTCGCCGTTGCTGGCCTATGGCGAGCGATTATTTCGCCGGGAAGGTTTTATTGAAAGCCTGGGCCCGATTGAAGCGGAGAACCGCAGCATTGCGCTGGCCGGTTAATAACTGATGGTAGAAGAACAGAACTCCCCCAGTTCTAGCCGCCCTTATCTACTGCGCGGTTTTTATGAGTGGATCGTCGATAACGGCTATACGCCGCACATTCTGGTCGATGCTCGCCAGCAAGGGGTGAAGGTGCCTACCGATTCAATCGTCAACGGCCAGATTGTACTTAACATCACCGGTGCAGCAGTTCAGCGTTTAACGCTGGATAACGACGCGGTTCGTTTTGGCGCTCGGTTTGCCGGCGTACATTGGGAAATCGTGGTGCCGGTAGCTGCGGTGATGGCGATTTATGCACGCGAAAATGGCCGTGGTATTACCTTCAGCGATGACGACCAGGAAATGCCAGCCCCTGCCGCGGAGTCTGCACCAGAACCGGCGACTAGGTTAACGTTAAGTCCGGTCCCAAGTGCAACACTTAATAGTTCTGGTAGTTCTGGTAGTTCTGATAGTGATGTTGAGCAGCCAGCTCGTGCAAGCCGGCCGGTTCTCAAACTAGTAACCTGAGCGAGTCTGGCTAAAAATTCGCGGTGAAATTAGCTGCGAATTCGCTCTAGCAAACTGGTGGTCGAGCGCTGATACCGAAATGCCATGCTGACTACCTGGCCGCCGTTGGCAACAACCAGGTCAGCGCCAACGATCTGCTCTACCGCCCAATCACCGCCTTTTACCAATATATCTGGCTTGATCTCGGTGATCACAGCCAGCGGTGTGTCATCGTCAAATACCACTACCGCATCCACTGATTCCAGTGATGCCAGCAGCGCCATGCGATCTTCCAATGGGTTGATGGGCCTATCCTCACCCTTATTCTGGCGTTTTACCGACGCATCACTATTCACGGCGACTATCAGGCTTTCACCGAGCTGGCGCGCCTGGTCAAGATAGTCGATGTGTCCGCGGTGGAGGATATCGAAACAACCATTAGTGAAAACCAGCGGTCGAGGCAGGCGTTGGCAGAACTTAGCCAGGTCGCCACCAGCCATTTTGCGTTCATAGTGAGCCGGTAGCAGGTTGTCTGTTGTTGCCGTGTTCAATCGGTGTACTCATATAAGGTGACCACTGATTGCACGCCAGCGGTCTTCCTGGCCACTAACGCAGCGTGGTCACCATCTTTGCGACTACAGAGGCCGAGCAGAAAAACCCGGCCATTCTCTGAGACGATTTTAAAGCGGGTGGGATTGATGCCTTTTTCAAGGGCCAGCCGGCTCTTCACCTTTGCTGTCAGATAGCTATCACTGACCCGGTTGGGCCAGCTACTCGGCGCAGCCACAATGAGTTCGTTATGAATCCGGCGCAGGTTAGGAATAGCGCGCAGCAGGTCATCAAGCAAGGCTTTTCTGGATGGATCGATAACCTGTCCAGTAATGAGCAATACTCGGTTATAGCTGGTAAACGATAGATGCAGCCCCTGGGTAATTTGAGGGTTTTTACGAGCCAGTTTTCTGGCCGCCATTTCTATCTGCTGGTCTTCGACTGTTGCGCCCAGGGTGCGCTTGTCGTTGGCCATAACACCGCCGGTTGCAAGCCCGCCAATAATCGCCTCTGCGCAGCCAGTTAAGCCAGCCCCGCCAAAAACCAATGACGCCAAAACAACTACCCGGAGCAGCTTGTGAGGGGAGGTCACAGGTCTCCACCACCAAGTAGCTGGCGGTCGACCAGATCACAAAGGGAGTGGATGATCAAAATATGCACTTCCTGGATTCTTGGGGTAGAACTGGAAGAAACCCGCAGCTCGATATCACCCTCTTTAAGAATCGTGGCGATTTCACCGCCCTCACGCCCGGTCATCGCGATCACATTCATATCCCGGTTATGGGCGGCCTGAATGGCTTTGACGATATTGGCACTGTTACCACTAGTGGAAATTGCCAGCAGTAAATCCCCGGGTTGACCCAAAGCCTGAACCTGTTTGGAGAAAATTTCCGAAAAGCTATAGTCATTGCCGATGGCGGTTAGCGTTGAGCAGTCTGTGCTCAGGGCTATCGCCGGCAGGCCCGGTCGTTCCATCTCAAAACGGTTGAGCATCTCTCCGGAAAAATGTTGGGCATCGCTGGCGGAACCACCGTTGCCGCAGCTCATTACCTTATTGCCTTCTAAAATAGCGTTGGCAATCAGCGCTGCCGCCTTGGCAACCGGTGTCGCCATTTCTGTTGCGAGCCTGGCTTTTAGCGCAGAACTCTGTTGAAAAAGTTCTGCTACTCGGGCTTCGGCTTGTGAAAATTCAGACATTGACTACCTGCTATCTGGTTAAAGTGTTTAATTAAGTTTTCGGTAACCGAGGTGCGGTTGCAGTGTTACCTGCCATTAGAATGGCCCTGTGCAACTGCGCATATCTAGGCTGAGAAAGCGTTGGGTATCCAGCGTAAATTGCTAACAGTGATATCGCCAGTGAAATCCACGGTATCAAAACGGCAGTTTGCTTTGGTTTTATTTTTGCTGAGATAGAGCTCTGCAGTCTTGATAAGTTTAGCCTGTTTTCTGCTATCAATTGTCTCTAGAGCCGAGCCAAATTGATCATTATTTCGACTGCGTACTTCAATAAAAACCAGAATTTGTTGATCCAGCATGATCAGGTCGATTTCGCCATAGCGGCCACTGAAGTTGCGCTGAACTAATTTCAGTCCCTGTTTTCGCAAGTACTTTTCCGCCGTGCGTTCGGCCAGATTGCCTTTATCCTGCCGGGATAGGCTTAGCGCCACGCAGCCACTTCTATGGCCACACCGCGGCGGAATCGGCCGCAACTGAGGTGGCTCTGAACCAGGCCGCCGGCATCGATCCGTAATCTGCCCGTGTCACCCTCAAAACGACGTAAGCGACTATTTTGCAGTGGTTCTATATAGGGCACCAGGGCAAAGGCATCGCGCCCCAGGGCATGAATACTTGGCAGGGAAGGCGCTATTGAAGAATCAGGGTTAGCGCCAGAGCCAGAGTTAGAACCAGAGCCAAAACGGGGGTTCAGGGTGAAAGGCGTGTCGCAAAACCTAACCTGATTCAAATCCTTGTCCAGCGCCGGGTCGGCGCTGCCACCATAAACGTGAGAGCTGGCAAATACGGGTAGCTGATCTGCCTGGTGAAAACGAAACTGTGGTCGAATCGAGCGCGCTTGGGGTGGAAAAGCTGCCAGGAATAGGAAATCGATATCCTGGCGACGGCGGGGGTTAAACAATAATGACTGGCCGAGTCCACGCTGCAGTTTTTTATAGCGGGCCTCACTCAGATCCAGGCCAAGCAATTTTTTGATTGGTTTGGAAAAATCAGAACCCTTAGGACTGTAGCTGGTCTGGGCCACCAGGTCGCCACCCAATGCTTGCCAGCTGCGCGCAAAAGCCCGTTGTTGGCGTCGGCCCCAGTCGGTCTGGGGATAAAACGCGGCGGCGCGTCGATGGCCCTGCGCCCAGGCAAGCCCTGCGAGTTGTTTAATTTCTGCTTCAGGCGACAGACTCAGCTGTACCAGCAGCGGATGAAAGGTTTCAGGGTCATTAACCTGGTTCAGGGCAATGGTCGGTACAGAAATCAGATCCCGTTCGATCAGCGTAGTGATGTGTTGTTTGCGCAGCGGGCCAATTACCAGTTCGGCCCCCTGGGCCACCGCACGGATATAGAGTGCGGCTATGTTGGCATCGTCACCCACGTCATGACTGCTGATCTCTATCTGGCCAGCACTTAACGGGTCAGAGAAATAGCGGCTCATAATGCCCCGATGCAATGCCTCACCAACGGATTTTAACGAGCCACTATAGGGCAGTAGTAGGGCAATTTTTGTTGGCAATCGACCACGCAATAAGTCCGGGTGCTGCAGCTCAGTCAATAACGCCGGGTCTATGCGTAACTGTGGATAGCGGTTGCGCCATTGGTAGAGCTGGTGTTCTCTGGGCAGAGCTTCCTGAGTAGTGCGCGCAATTTGAGCAAGTTCTACCCAGGGCAATAGTTGGGTTGAAAAGCCGTCACCGCTATTATTATCTAGCGCGGCTAAAGGTTGATTCAGTAGCGAATTCAGAATGTCGCTCTGCAGCTGATGGCGTTGCTGGGCAGAAGTAGCCGTGCTCAGCTGCGCCTGTAAATCATCCAGGTAGCTCAGGTGTAATCCTGAACGGTCGGTAATCTGGTTGATCAGCTGAAGAGCATCACTGTAGCTCTGTTGACTAACCTGCAGCTGGTCAAGAAAACCAAGTGCCTTCAGGGCTTCCAGTTGATTGCCAAGTTGCAGGTTGGTTCGAGCGATCAACAGCTGACGCCGTAACAGCCATTCGTCAGAGTCGATGGAAAAATCTAATTTTCTGGCCAGGTTAAGGGCTTCACTGATACGTCCTGCCTGCAGCCAATGCTCTGCCGCCTCAAGCTCCATTCGCCGGCGTTGTATCGGCGGTGCCAACGCAGCTGCGGCGAGCAACGCCCGGGCCTGTTTGGCCGCATCGCGAAGCAGGGCGGTGGTGTCAACAGCGGGTTGAGTTTGTTGGATGACCGGTTGTAAAGGTGTTTGGGTGGCGCAACCGCCGATCACCAACAAGGCCAAAAATAAGGTGGCTCGAAGGGTGTTGGAAGTGCAGTTGGGAAAACGATTCAATGAAGACCGGCTCACATTAGGTAGTTGGTCAGTTTGTGGGAAAATATCCGCCACGATAGCTATCTCTTTCCCCAGGTAGTGCAGATAAAGAAAATATCCCGGTGCGGGATAATCCCTGCGGTGAAATACCAGATACTGGCTTGACTTATTATTGCTAGAAAACGCCCCTAATTATTAGCCCATAATTTTATGAAGGAGAGACGCTTGGTGGATTCGGTGGTCGAGCAAATTGTTGCTCCCGCATTGTACGTGGTCGCTACGCCCATTGGAAACCTGTCCGACATCAGTCAACGTGCATTACACATCCTGCGTGGCGTTGATTTGATTGACGCCGAAGACACCCGTCACAGCAGTCGGTTGCTGGATCATTACGGTATCGGTACCAGCATGATCTCCCTGCACGAACATAACGAGCAGCAGCGTAGCGAGGAGCTGATCGAGCGGCTTCAACAGGGCATCAGTATTGCCCTGATCAGCGATGCCGGAACACCACTGATCAGTGATCCAGGCTATTTGCTGGTCAGCCAGGTGCGCAAGGCCGGCTTTCGGATAATTCCAATTCCCGGCGCTTGTGCGGTGATTACTGCCCTGAGTGCCGCCGGCTTACCCACAGATCATTTTTTGTTTGTGGGTTTCTCACCGTCCAAATCCGGCCCCCGCAAAAAATTCTTTCAGCGCTATAGCCAGCAGGCAGAAACCCTGGTGTTTTATGAATCACCGAAAAGATTGCAAGCCAGCCTGCGTGGTTTGATCGAGGTAATTGGTGGTGACCGACCGGTGGCCATCGCCCGTGAATTAACCAAGATGCACGAAACCATTCTGCAGCAACCGGTGGCCGAACTACTGGAGTCCCTACAGGCCGATCCGGTGCAGTTTCGCGGCGAAATTGTGGTGCTAGTCGGGGGTGTCAGCCGCCAGGAAGTCTCAGGCCTTGATGAAAAAATGGAACAACTGCTAGCGCTACTGATTAATGAGTTACCGGTTACCCGAGCAGCGCAGGTAGTCGCACAGATATCGGATGTGCCTAAACGTCAGGTTTATCAGCGTGCGCTGGCGCTGCAGGAAATTCGCGACCAATCATAATTATTCTGTGGCTGGCCGCGTTCTGGCTGGGTTGCATGGCGTAAAATAGCCCTGGGAGTCGGCCAGGCAATCGCGCGTTGCAATTATGCAGCTCGAGGAAAGTCCGGGCTCCACAGGACGGGATGCCAGGTAATGCCTGGGAGGCGCGAGCCTACGGAAAGTGCCGCAGAAAATAAACCGCCACGGTTTTTGGTTTTGCCAGGAACTGAGGTAAGGGTGAAAAGGTGTGGTAAGAGCGCACCGCGCTTTTGGTAACAAAAGTGGCAGGGTAAACCCCACTTGGAGCAAGACCAAATAGGAATTCTTATTGTGT
>JAESTY010000373.1 GCA_016763355.1 Immundisolibacteraceae bacterium | reverse complement strand
GGCGTTGCCGGTCTACCTGGCCTCTGAGCTGGAATGGGATTTCTGGAAAGTCGGTGCATTTATGGCGATCTGGATTATTGGTTATGGTGCAGTGCAGGCGGTGGCACCGTACCTGACTGGTAAACGTTCTGGACGAGTGCCCGATGGTCGAGACGCCATGTTATGGGCTCTGCCACTTGCGACAGCACCGGCATTTATTGCTTATGCCCTTAATGGCCAGATGGGCACTGAAGTGGTGTTACTAGGCGGCTTAATGTTGTTTGGGTTTCTGTTCGCGGTGAACTCGTCCTTACATAGCTACCTGATTGTCAGCTACGCCAGTCGCGAAGGGGCCTCGCTGGATGTGGGTTTTTACTACATGGCCAACGCCATGGGCCGACTGATCGGCACTTTGCTGTCTGGCTGGCTTTATCAGAATTATGGTCTGGAAACCTGCCTCTGGGTCTCGGCAGGTTTTATTGCAGTGACGGCAATGCTGTCGATAGCACTACCCCGTGCAAATCTATCCTCAGCGAGTATCAATTGATATGCGTGCTGGTGGAGTAAGTTTGGCGATGGTTTACTTGTTAGTTTGCTGTTGTTAGAAAGCGGATTTTACTCATGATTGATCGACTTCTTTGTGGAAGATTCAGCGATGGGGCAGCTCATCCAGCGCTAACTTAAGTACATCCGCCGAAACAGTGCCGTTGGCTTTGGCGTTGCTCCAGAGCACATCCCCAGTGGTGCAATTGAGCAGGGCAACTTCTACGGCACTGCCCTTCGCGGGGTACATCGGATAACTACCGGTAAGTGCGGCAAATAGCGCAGCTGAAATTATTTCTTTTGCCATCACACCGCCCGATTTATCAAATCCGTAAAAGCGGGTTACTAACATGGCGTTGGCTTCAGCACGTTCACAAAATTGATTGACCACGGTGCCAACGCTTTTCTTGAAATTACGCGATTCAGTTACTTTAACCATCGCTTTATCGTAAAGCTCTATAGACGCTCGGCCATAGGCATCGCGCAGTTGTTCCATCTCAAAAGCGAACTCAGAGTCTTCCTGCGCAGCCTGCTCAAAGGTAAACGGACTGATTTGATAACCACGGTCAGCCAGGGCCTTCGGGGTCATGTTAACCAGGGAGTCTGCCAGCGACTTTTCCTTGCCGGCCATTCGTTGGTTGTCGCCGTTGAACACCATATGTTCAAAGGTCACATCGGGCGGGAAAAGTACCACCTTTGCAAAATCAGCTTTGGTAGATTGAAATTCTGGGTGTTGGCGAACTGATGTGTAGGGGGTGGTAGCGCAGCCAGCCTGGAACATGAAGACCAGGACAAGGGAGCACGAGTACCATCTACTATTTGAGTTGTGATTGATTTGGTTGGTCATGTTTTGTCCACTTTATCGAGAATGTTCTGAATGAATAGCCGGTCACGGGCAGTTGGCAGCAGCCGTAAATAGGTGGTTAATTCTGTTGTTGTTGTCGCTTTATCACCTTGTTTACGAGCGATCAAACCAATCCCCCGATGAACCTCAGGAACCTCATCGGTTAATGATAGGGCCTTCTGGTAGGCGTTGCTCGCCGCTTCATAGTTGCTCTTTTGTTGTTGTTTATATTTGTTAATCATGGTTTTTTTTAAACGGCTGGCCTTCTATCCAGGAGGCTTCCTTGGCGGCCCCCTCAGGATCATCCGCCATGAGTCTCAAGGCCTCACCGCGAAAATAATGGAAATAGGGATTATTCGGTAACCGAGAGATCGCACTGTCGGCTAAATCTAGGGCTAGCCGATACTGTTTGACGCGCAGTTTGAGCGGTAGAGCTCGCTTTAGAAACTCGCTCAGGTGGGCTTTGTAAGGCTCGGTGCCGGTGATCCCATCGGCGTTTAGCTCCAGGTCACTGGTTTCTATAAATCGCCGGGTCTGTAACTGTCGGCTCTGGTCACCTGGGTGGCTGGCATAAATGGAATGCATTACCGACTCTGACTGTTTGGCTTCCTGAATCAGCTCGAATAAGTTCTCTGTAGCAGTCAATCGATAGCCGGCGGCCGACATGGTTTTTAATGCCTCATGATCAGCTTCCAGTTCCATTTCACGGCTATAGCCAGCAATCGCTGCAGCAAAGGGGATATAGGCAATCGAAGTTCCACCGAGCAATATATCGGTGACGTGAGCGGCGACCACCTTATTGGTGTAACTGCGATGACTCCTGAGTCCATGGCGCTGGGTAACGTGGGCAATTTCGTGGGCTAAAACATGGGCAAGTTGTGCCTCGTTTTCAAGCCTGGCGAGTAGGCCAACATGTAGATAAATACTGCCGTTTGGTAACGCAAACGCATTGACTGTCGGATCGCGTAATACCTGAACGTGAAATTGGCTCGCCAGCGCGGGATTATCAGGTAGTAATTTGGCGGCAACCTCAGTTATATAGGCATTTATATCTGCATCTTTGAGAATTAACCCCTTGGCCGAAAACGACTGGTCGAGTTTATCCGCGCGGGTTTTCAGCTCATGTTCATCGGCCTCAGTCGCGGCACTTGTTGTACTCGACATCGGCTGGATATTGGTCGGTGCACATGCGGATAGTGCAGCTGATAACAGAGCAATCCCTAATAGTCGTAGGGCAGTCAATTGGTTATGCCATGGTTTCATCTGTGCAGATTGCAATGCGGCAATCTCCCCCGATAATGGTTGTTATTATTGGGCGTTCTAAGGCCCGTTTCAGGAAACCGGTATCCCCAAAAATGAGTGACATGGGATTAATCGATGTCACGAAATCCTTCAATTATTTTTGACCTAAACTAATTGGTTATGGTGGCACATTCCAAAGATATCGTCAGCCCTGAATTTGTGGATGCGGGTTATCTAGCTGCCTACATCAATAGTTATAGAATCGAGCTAAAGGCTGTTTTTGATAAGGTAACGGTTATTTCATCAACCCAATCAATTGGATATCGGAGATAAATATGGAGTTAAGGAACCTGGGGTTTGGGCTGGTAATAGCAGGGATATTAGTCGGTGGTTGTTCGGGTGAGGATGGTGCCGCAGCACAAAAGCAACCTGCTAAAGAACACGTGTTTCAGGAACAGGTAGAAACTATCGATAAAGCCAGAGAAGTTGAAAAAATGCTGCAGCAGAACAACGAACTTCAGCGCCAGGCAATGGATGATATTTAAAATAGTATTCGACTAATCCGCGCTTATTTTTATTTACGGAAAGCGAGTTTAGGGGTTAGTTCTGACTTAAATAGCAGGAAAAATAGGTGAGGTTTTTTTCGGCGGAAAATTTTTTATTGCTGCTTCCGTAACTCCCGTTTCAGTACTTTGCCAGAGGCATTGCGAGGCAGGTCATCCATCACATGAAGTCCTTTTGGCATTTTGAAACCGGCTAAATGTTCGCGGCAGTGGGTCTGTAGTTGTTCGAGATCTAGAGAATACCCGGGGTGGAGCACGACAAAAGCTTCTGGCCGCTCACCCCATTGTTCATCGGCGATGCCAATCACGGCGGCTTCGGAGACGCTATCAAGCGTATAGATAACCCGTTCGATCTCTGAAGAGGCGATATTCTCGCCGCCGCTGATGATCATGTCTTTAAGGCGGTCGGTGAGGTAGAGAAAACCGTCGTCGTCTAAATAACCGATATCTCCGGTGCGGAACCAGTCATCGAAGAAACTGGCGGCGGTTTTTTCGGGGTCTTTCCAGTAACCGGAGGTGACCTTGGGACCACGCAGGCAGATTTCACCTTCGCTGTTGGCGGCTACCGGGTTGCCCTGGTCGTCTTTAATACTGACCTCAACATGGGCCATGGGCCGACCTGTGGAGCCAATCTTGGATATTTCGTAACCGGCTTCCATCAGCGTATCGCCGCCGCAGGTTTCGGTGAGGCCGTAGGCATCGATATATCGGGCGTTGGGGAATAGCTTGGTAAAGGAGCGAATACGCGGTTCTGGGGTGCGTTCGCCACCGCCGACTGTCCATTGCAGCGAGTCCAGATTAAAACGCTGCCAGTCGGGCAGGTTTAATAGCCCGTTGAGCATCACCGGGGCCATCCATGCGCAGTTAAGTTGTTCCTGCTCGATGGCAGTGAGTACGGCGGTGGGGTCGTATTCGCGCAGAATGCAGAGCATGCCACCGATGACGATAGACGACAGACCGGGTAGGTCGAGTCCACCGACGTGGTACATGGGGCCCACCACCAGCGCACGGGTATTGCTATTTAGGCCGAGTGAATGGGTGTAGTCGGTGGTCTTCCAGTAAAAATTGCTGTACGTGTGAATTACCCCTTTTGGATGGCCAGTGGTGCCCGAGGTGTACATCAGTCGAAACAGATCATCTGGTTTTTTTACCGCGGGCTGCAGATCAGGGTCGATTTCGCCTCCTAACTGGCGACTATCAAGTTGAGCAGCGGTATCTAATAAGGTGGTGGAGATCCAGTCAGGCACGTTGTGTTGCAATTCTTCATCGGCAAACAGATAGTCGGCTCCAGCATGGTCGAGAATGAAGCTAACCTCTTCGAGCGCCAGACGATAGTTGACCGGCAGCAGGACTGCGCCGATATGGCTGATCGCCAGTGCCAGTTCCACAAAGGCGACGCTGTTGTGCATCAACAGGGCAACGATGTCGCCATTTTTTATTTCCTGGCGTTGCAAAAACTCCGCCAGACGCAGCACCCGGTCGGCTAGTTGCCCATAGGTCACCCGCTGGTCCAGATAAACCACCGCGAGGTGATCAGGGTTGGTGCGGGCCTGCCAAAGTAATGATGCGCTGAGATTAACCATGCATTTTCCTCCCGATATTATTGACGCTGCTCTGTTATGACATATTTTTTAGCCGGTGGGCGGTTGGGTTTGTTGCATGGAGTCGCGCTGAGCAAATCCCGGTAACCAATTAGCCAGTGCCGGATGGGCATCACGCCAGTTGATATCGCCGTGGCGAAAATCGAGATATTCAAGCATAGCGGC
>JAESTY010000372.1 GCA_016763355.1 Immundisolibacteraceae bacterium | reverse complement strand
TAGTAGTGGTTTGAGCAGTGCCAGTGCCTGGGTTAGGTCAATTTGATCCGGAGCACCCGGGTAATCATGGCTTACCGGCAGGTAAGCAGCTTCACCGGGTTCAATCGCAAACGAGAAGCCGACGATGTGAGCCTGCATATAGTCCAGACTATCGGTTTCCAGATCGAAGGCGTAGTTTTTGGCCTCGCCTAATTTCTTAATCCACTGCTCTAGTTCTGGTAGTTCAAAAATAACCTGATAGTTATCTCGATTGAGTGAACTGGCAGGGGCAGGTTGCTCTGCATCAGCTGGATTTTCCTGTGCAGTGGTACCGGTTTTGCCATCCAGTAATGAGTGACCCTGCTCAAGGTTCTTCAGCCAGGTATTGAAGCCAAAGTGGCTATAAAGGCTTTGCAGGGCACCGTTATCTGGTGGTTGCAGATCATATTCCTTGGTACCAATCTCCAGTTCCACATCAAGTTTTATCGTCACCAGGTCGCGGGACAGTTCTATCTGGTCGAGAAAGCCACGCAGGTTCTCACCGACCTTGCCTTTGATCTCGTCAGCTTTGGCGATGATGGTGTCCAGATCGCCATACAGGTCGAGCCATTTAACCGCGGTTTTTGGGCCAACTTTGGGCACGCCCGGCACGTTATCTGAGGTATCCCCGACCAGGGTCAGGTAATCGATAATGCGTTCCGGTGACACACCAAATTTCTGCTTAACCCCGTCCGGGTCCATGGTCACGCCGGTCATGGTGTTAATCATGCTGACATGTTCGTTAACCAGTTGTGCCATGTCTTTGTCAGCGGTGGAAATCAGTGTTGGCATTTTTAGTTTGCTGGCCTGGTCAGCCAGGGTGCCGATCACATCATCGGCCTCAACACCGGGTATCGCCACCAGCGTAAACCCAAGCGCCCTGATCAGGTCGTGGGTGGGTTGAATCTGACTGCGCAGCTCGTCGGGCATGGGCGGACGATTGGCTTTGTAATCGCTATACATGTCATGGCGAAAGGTCTTGCCTTTAGCGTCGAACACCACCACACAGCGCTGGGTTGGCACGTCCACGAGTAATTTTCGCAGCATGTTAACGACGCCATAAATTACGCCGGTTGGCTCGCCAGCCGAGTTGGTCAGCGGCGGCATTGCATGAAAGGCCCTAAATAGGTAGGAGGATCCGTCGACTAGAATAAGTGGCCCCTCGGTCGAGTCGCTGCTGGATAGGGCTAATTCGGCTTGATCAGTCACGGCGGCTGTCTCTTCTGAGTGGTCTGTTAAGTGGGGCAGGCTGTCTAATTATGCCGGAGATTATGATACCTGGGCTGGTAGAAGGGCAGCGCTAATCAACATAATTAGCGCTCAGTCATTAGCAGACGTTGCAGGTTGCATCAGCTAGAATGGCTGCAAGTCGAACTAGCGGTTTAGCCCCTTAATGGATCGAAAAAAAACTAGTCAGAGGACGCTTGAATGATCAAACAACTATTTTCCATGGTTGCGGTTTTTTCTCTTTTAGCAGTGATGCCCCTAATAGGCGATGTCCAGGCTGCAGACGGATTGTTGCCGCCGGTGACTATCGATACCAGTAACGATGCGGATGATCTTCGCCGCCGGGTAGTGCCCAATGCCTCATCGGCTGATGAAGAGCTGGAACCACAGGTGGTGATTCGTAAAAGCGGCGAAAATACCATTGAGGAGTACCGGGTTAATGGTCAGCTGTATAAAGTTAAGATCACGCCGGCTGTAGGGCCTGCTTATTTTATGATCGACACCGATGGTGATGGTGTCATGGATCAGCGTTATGACCGCCTGGGGGATCAGGTGATCACGCCGCAGTGGGTGCTATTCAAATGGTAGCCTTTGCGATTGCTAGCTCAGGTGTATTGGTTCTTTAAAATTTAGTGTCTAAAGCGAGCTGCTGAGTTGGCTGGGGTTTGTTGGTCAGTCACCCATCACAGTTACCAAAATAGATATCGGAACAGATAACAGTTATGTCGGTTTTCACAGAAGTTGGTCACGACCAGCTAGAGACTTTTCTGCAGCAATACCAGGTCGGCACTCTTAAACAGTACAAGGGCATCTCCGCAGGTATTGAGAACACTAACTATTTTGTCGATACCGACAGTGATCAGTTTGTGCTTACCCTGTTTGAGCATCAGACCATTGCTGAACTCGAATACTGCGTCGGGTTAATGGCGACATTGGCAGATGCTGGCGTGCCCACCGCTCATCCGATAGCGGGTAACGATGGCAAATTTTTACGAGTGCTCGCTGGCAAGCCGGCCGCGCTGGTTTGTCGCCTCCAGGGTAAAGCGGTCACTGACCCAACGGTTGCCCAGTGTGGCGAGTTAGGCCGGGTGCTCGCTGAATTTCATCTTGCTGGTGACCGTTATCCCTTATCTCAGCCAGATCTGCGCGGCAGTGACTGGCTTGCGGTCACTGGAGATAAAGTTACATCGAAATTACCAGCAGACCAGGCCGAGTTACTTCAGGCCGAACTCAAACAGCAGCTAGCCCTGGATAAAGCCGAGCTGCCCCAGGGTGTTATTCACGCTGACCTGTTTCGAGATAACGCCCTGTTTGAAAACGGTAATTTACTCGGCGTGATTGATCTTTATGCCGCCTGTAATGACGCACTGCTGTATGACATCGCGGTCTGCGTTAACGATTGGTGTACCGAGGCCGACGGCAGTGTCGACCCGCAACGGGCCCAGTCACTGCTGTCTAGTTACGGCCAGCAGCGCACCATTACCGACCTGGAACGACGAATGTGGCCGATGATGCTACGCCGCGCGCACTTCGATTCTGGATCTCCCGCCTGCACGACAAACACTTCCCCCGCCCCGGCGAACTCACTAGCATTCTCGACCCCGACCAGTTTTTATCCATACTGCGTCACCGCATCGAACACCCTCAGTTAATTCCAGCTGGTCAGGCGGTCGCTTGAACCGATTCCTGATTCGAATTAACCCCTGCCGCTACCAACCCTAAAAACTATCCAAGCCATGGAACAGTTAGCCCAACGATTGCATACCTTCAATAACCTCATTGGTCGGGGCGTCAGCTGGTTAACCCTGGCTATGGTGCTGGTTACCTTTCTGGTAGTGGTGCTACGTTATGCATTTGATCTTGGCTGGATCTGGCTGCAGGAATCGGTCACCTACATGCATGCGCTGGTGTTCATGCTCGGTGCCGCCTACACCCTGGGCGAGAACGAGCACGTGCGGGTCGATATTCTTTATAACCGTTTCACTGACCGTGGCCGCGCCTGGGTTAACTGTCTCGGTATCGTCTTTTTGCTGGTGCCATTCTGCTCTTTGATTCTGTTTACCAGTTGGGATTATGTGGAAAGCGCCTGGGCTGTAACGGAAGGTTCGCCTCAAGCAGGTGGTCTGGACGGGGTCTATCTACTCAAAACCATCATTCTGGTAATGCCAGTGCTGTTATTGCTGCAGGGACTGGCACACTTTTTACAGCAGCTTGCTGTGCTTACCAGTCCTAAAGCGGAGGAAAACTAGCCGTGGATCAAGTCATGAGCCTGGCCATGTCCGCCACGGTTTGTCTGGTGCTGCTGGCAGGCTACCCAGTTGCCTTCTCGTTGGCCGGTACTGCATTGGGTTTTGCGCTGTTCGGTGGTGCCACTGGACTGTTTGATCTGGTCTTTCTGCAGGCATTGCCGAATAGGCTCTACTCCACCATGACCAACGACACCCTGATCGCGGTGCCGCTGTTTATCTTCATGGGGGTGCTGATGGAGCGCGCCCGTATTGCCGAAAGCCTGCTCGATAGCATGGCGATGTTATTTGGTCGAATGCGTGGTGGGCTTGGGGTTTCGGTGATGCTGGTCGGCGTACTCATGGCTGCCAGCACCGGCATTGTTGGTGCCACCGTGGTCACCATGGGGTTGTTGTCACTACCGACCTTATTAAAGCGTGGCTACTCGCCCTCGCTAGCGGCGGGCACGATTGCGGCGGCGGGTACCCTGGGCCAAATTATTCCACCCTCGATTATTCTGGTGTTGCTCGGTGATGTCATCTCTACCGCTTACCAGCAGGCCCAACTGCAAATGGGCAATTTTGCTCCCAAATCAATTTCCGTTGGTGACCTGTTTTTGGGCGCACTGATACCCGGGCTGTTACTGGTTGGTCTTTATATTATTTACCTGCTCGGTATGGCCTGGTTCAAACCCGAAACATCGCCAGCCATGCCTGTTGAAGATCTGCCTTCCGCTTCCGAACTATTCTGGAAAGTCAGCGTAGCCATGCTGCCGCCACTACTGCTAATTGTCATGGTGCTCGGCTCCATCATCGCCGGCGCCGCCACCCCAACCGAGGCAGCCTCCGTCGGTGCGGTCGGCGCATTACTGCTAGCGGCGATTAAAAGAGAGTTAAGTCTGTCCGTACTGCAGGAGGTGATGCGCAGCACCACCCGCATCAGCAGCATGGTGTTTTTGATTCTGATCGCCGCCTCTATTTTCTCGCTGGTGTTTCGCGGTTACGGTGGCGACGACGTGGTCCGCAACTGGCTCACAGGGCTGCCAGGCGGTGTGGTTGGCGCCATGCTTGCGGTGATGCTGGTGATGTTCCTGCTCGGCTTTGTGCTCGATTTTATTGAGATTACTTTTGTGGTGGTGCCTATCGTCGGACCACTATTGCTGGGTATGGGGCTAGACCCAATCTGGCTGGGCATCATGATTGCGCTGAATCTACAAACGTCATTCCTGACACCGCCGTTTGGGTTTGCGCTGTTTTATTTGCGCGGCGTCGCTCCGCCGAGTATTTCGACTTCTGATATTTACCGTGGCGTGGTGCCCTATATTGTTATTCAGGTGATTGCATTGGGGCTGATCGCGCTGTTTCCAGCGCTGGTCACCTGGCTGCCAGGATTAGTTTTTGGCTAGGTGAACGTTGGTTATTGCCTGTCGGGGATGGTGATGAAATTTTTTTTGGGTCAATCTTTACAGGGGGTAAGCGTGAAAAAATCCTGCGTAATGATTTACCAGGGTATGAGTGAAAAGACAGGTAGCATGATCGGCACTAAGTAATTTGTTAGTGGGCCTAATTAGGCTGTGTTCTTTCCTTAATTGAATGCGGTAACAGTGAGAGACTTCTCTAATGCGAATTTCTGCTGAGAACATCAAAAAAATCACTAAAATCACCACAGATCTAGCAGGTGATGGGGCGTCGGTGACGCTGTTTGGTTCTCGGGTTGATGACAGTAAGCGCGGTGGCGATGTTGATTTGCTGGTGGAGTTGTTCGATGTTGTCGACAACCCAGCCTGGCTGGCGGCGCGCATATCGGCCAGGGTTTCTCGGCTCATGGCTGAGCGGCAAGTCGATGTACGTTAGTGCGCCAAATCTTGAAACATTACCGATTCATGAGGTCGCTAAATCTACCGGGATTCGGCTATGAGTGTTGATGCAGGGGTTAGGGGACGTCTTCAGTTTTTAGCCAGGGTGGGATGGCTGTGGATGGGGCCTAGAGTGAAGGCTGTTCAGTTACCTATGGTGGTAATGAATGTTTTGCAGTTATCCAGCTTTAACTATCCATCTGAGAGCTGGTTAGTCGCACGTTGAGCCTTACAGGCCGTATATTTGGCTATCTACTGGTGATCTTGATTGCGTTCCCTGTGACTGTTCTCATTACCTTCTCGTTGCTGCCATTTTGGCGCTGGCTGGAAGCAAGCAGCAATCTTGAATCCATTGGCCATTCTGGGCCTGCAGTGTGGTGTTATCTGGTTGTGTATTGTTTGATTTTTCTGTTGTTGGTTCTGGCCATGAGTAAGCTGGGTCAGGGCGAAAAATCAAAAAATGCTCAGTAACTAAGATAATTTTGGATTACGGGTTGATTAATAAGGATGCCAACTTTGGACGAGAAGCTTCTCAAACTGTTGGGTATATCTCATGTTCTAGGTGGGTTGTTGCTGTCCTGCCTGCTATTTATTGAACCGATCCATCCTCTGGTATTGCAGTTGATTTATGGCACTAGCGCAGTGCCAAACCAGCCGCAGATATTTTTCTGGTTGAGTATCCTCGGCCCATCTATTGCCAGTTGGGGCGTGCTGTTTTGTCTGGCGGTGCGCCAATACTTTGCTCATCCATCCGGCGACACCCTGAGGATGATGGTCGCATCTATTCTGGTTTGGGCACCGCTGGATTCTGCACTCTGTCTATATAACGGCATTGTTATTGGCGCGATTGGTAATGCTCTAGTGGTGTTGGTTTTTCTGGTGCTGTTTTACCGGGTCAGAGGGTTGGCTGGGCAGGCTTAAGGCTTGGCTAGATCACTGGCAGTGGCTTGATAACCATAATAACCAACAGAGCAAAAACCGCTGTGAAGGCAATGCAGCCCAGGGTTATCCATATGGTCATTAATCGGGTGAAGGCGGTGTCAGCTAATGATTCGCGGGCCGACCTGGCGATATCGCGTAGCCGGTATTGAATTACCAAAACCGGTATCCAGCAGCAGCCAATGAGCAGATAGAGCAGGCTGACGGTGATAAACCAGATGGATGTAAACGAGTAGCCGAGTTGAATCATCAATAGCAGGCCGGTGATGATCTGGGTGGCCACGGCTGGCGCGGTAAAGATCCAGTCCGCCAGTACGACATGTTCGGTAGTAACGCGGATCGCTTCCAGGTTTTTGCTGCGGCTAGCCATCAACATAAAAAAAGCGATACCGGCACCAGTGCCAAGTACCGTGATCGCGCTACCGATGTGGAGGATCTTCAGTAATAGGTAGCTATCCACCGGTAACCTCGGTTTGGTGATAGATCCCCATCGGGCCAGCCAGCTGGTCGAACTCCTCAAGTGAAAACAGACCAAGACAGGGCTGCGCGCCTGGAGTTGTTAACGCTTGGTTAATGATCCGACGCGCCAGAATAATCGCCGGCAGGGTAGGGATTTGCGGGCCGATCCCATCTGGTGCAATCAAGGTCCATGTAACCTTGGTGGGTTTGCCATCAAGATCTTTGCCGGATAGTGCAATCGACATCCCGCCCAGGTCTGAACCAAATGATTTGAAACAGGCGGCAATACGTTGAAACAGGGGTGTTAGCCCGGCCAGGTTGGGGAGGAGACTTAAGCGCCGCAGTTGTGCAAATCCGTAAAGCGTCAGATGTAGCAGAGGTAACTCTTGACCGGCCTGAAAGCTGAGGTTTTTAAGCTCAGGGTAGCGTTGCGGGAATAATTCCAGATCTGGGATGTCGAGATCTGCCAGCCAGCGTTGGCCTAGTGTTTCACCAAAATGTTTAGTACGAAGATTGGCCCAGCCGAAGGTCTGGCTATAGCGTCCGCTACGGAAAGTGGTAAATGGCTGGCCTGCATAGGAAAGCACGCCGCGCAAGGTGGCATCGCCAATCTCCGCCTGATTAGCCGGCAGGATCGAATAGTCAATTTTGTCCAGAGTGGAGAATTGAGCTAATAGCCTGTCAATGACCACCGATGACAGTCCGGGTACGGTGCTGACACCACTGACGACCACAACACCCCCGCGTATAGCTGCGTCATCAAGTTGATTAATATCGCAGACAAATCGACGGTCGTCGGCCAGGTCCAGGTAATGGCTACCTGCTTCGATACAGGCTTTGGCAACTCGATGGTCCTGACCCTGAAATGGGCCGCTAGTGTGAATGCAGAGGTCTAGTTCTAGCTGCGTCAATTGGCGGGTTAGTTCTGGGCGATTGATGTCCAGGGCGACAGGTTGGTAGTTAGCTTTAAGCCCAGATAAGTTGAGCTGATCACAGCATTGCTGGGCACGGTTTAGGTTCCGACCCGCAATATAGATCAGGCAACTTTCGAGCCGACCAAGATCAGCGGCGATGCGCCGGCCAAAGTTGCCGTAGCCACCGAGAATGAGTGTTTTTTTCATTGTTTTAGGGGCTGGAGATTCGGAAGTTTTGAGAGACTGAGTATCAAAGAGGATATCAAATGATTGAATTTATCGAGCTCAATTGGTTTGAGATTATTGCTGCGGGCATCGTTATGTATATATTTTTTAATATCTTTAAGCATGGCGGCTATAAAAATTCGTTGTATGGCGCAAAACAAAGGTTGGAGCTAGGAAGGGTTGTGGCGCGAAAGAAATTTGGCGTTAGTGCGTCGATGGTCGTTCACAGCATGCGAAATTTTGAGACTGGCGAGGATTTCGTGGGGTTGGAATTACGGCAAAAAGCCTGGCTCAGTTTTAGTATGCAGGTATTTGATATGAGTCCTGCGGATGCCCGAGAGCTTGCTGAGTTGTTAGCACAGGCGGCTGAAGGCAATATTGAATTGTTGCCCTAAAGCCCGGGAGTTTTAGCCCTATGAAAGCGGTAACGATTGCCCTATAAGAGTTGTTTGAATTCAAAATTGTCGTTATCGTTAGGCGCTTCAAATAACTGGCTCCTACTTGCTGATGCCGGAATTTAGGGAACAATCAATAATGAAAAAGCCCTTGCTGTTAGTGTTGCTCGTCGTGATCGGTGTCGGTATTTACTACCAACGGTTTGGCTTTACTAACCCGCAAAAGGTTGTTGCTGCCCTGGTGCCAGATAATGCTGTCACTCGCTCTCTGGGGCTGGCTACTGACCCCAGAGAAACCGCTGCCGCGTTGGGCCTCGATGGCGACGCGATCGATGTGATCGAAGGCCTAACCGAAGGCATTGAGTTGGCGTCAGGTGAAAACAACCTCAACTTCGTCATCGGCC
>JAESTY010000371.1 GCA_016763355.1 Immundisolibacteraceae bacterium | reverse complement strand
TAAACCACTGATGATTAGCCCTCAATCAGCTGATCTAGTTGCGCTTCATTAATCACCGCAAGCCCAAGTTCAGCCGCCTTATCGGCTTTACTACCCGGGCTATCACCCACGGCCACCCAATCGGTTTTCTTTGAAACTGACCCGGTCACCCTGGCACCCAAACGAACTAAATCTGCCTTAATTTCAGGTCGGGGCCGGGAAAAGGTGCCAGTGATAACGAAAGTTTTACCGGCCAGGGTTTGCTCGGCCTGTTGTTTGGGCTCAATGACCGGCCATTGAATGCCCAGTTGTAGCAATTCATCGACCACCTGGCGATTGTGCGGCTCATCGAGAAACTCACGCAGACTCAATGCAACCACAGGCCCCACGTCGGCTATCTGTTCCAGAGTTGCCAGGTCTGCGGCCAGCAATCCAGCCATCGAACCAAAATTATCAGCGATCGCAACTCCGGTGGCCTCACCGACATGGCGAATACCGAGTGCAAAAATAAAACGTCCCAGAGTAGTCTGGCAACTGTTATCGATGGCTGCAATCAGATTAGCCGCGGATTTATCCGCCATCCGATCCAGACCCGCTAACTGACCATGCTCAAGCCGATAAATATCGGCTACCGAGGCCAGCAGCCCTGCGTCTACCAATTGATCGACAAGCTTCTCGCCAAGGCCATCAATATCCATCGCGGTGCGACTGGCAAAATGCCAGATCGCCTGTTTGCGCTGAGCCGGGCAGCTAAGCCCACCGCTACACCGGTAGGCCGCCTCGCCCTGTTCTCTGACAATCACCGCGTCGCATTCAGGACAAAGCTTCGGCATCTGAAAATCATCAACCGAATTCAACGTTCCAGGGTCATCGGTAAAGGAATCCGGCGCCATACCCACCACCTGGGGTATCACATCACCGGCACGGCGGACGATAACCCGACCACCAATGCGAAGCTTTTTACGCCGAATTTCATCTTCGTTATGCAATGTTGCGTTGGTGACCACGACACCACCAACCTGTACCGGTTCAAGCCGCGCCACCGGGGTAATCGCACCAGTGCGCCCCACCTGAACATCAATTGCTAACAACCGGGTGAGCGCTTCTTCTGCTGGAAATTTACGCGCAATTGCCCAGCGCGGTGCCCGAGCCACCTGGCCCACTTCGGCCTGCCAACTGCGCCGATTAACCTTGAAGACAACGCCATCAATTTCGTATGCCAGATCAGGGCGCTGCTCAACCATCTGCTGATAATAATCGTGGCAGCCAGCAACCCCGGACACCACTTTTATCAACGGACAGATTGGTAAACCCCAACTACCAAGCTGCTCCAACACCTGCCGATGATGATCTGCCAGCTGGCCTGAGTGCTCTCCCCAGCCGTAGCAAAACAGGGTTAATGGCCTGTTCGCGGTTACTTGCGGGTCGAGCTGTCGCAAACTACCGGCCGCGGCATTACGCGGATTGGCAAATAACTTTTCACCCTGGGCTTGCTGGCGAACGTTAAGCCCTGCAAAGGCCGCTCGCGCCATAAACACCTCACCACGCACTTCAAGTAATTCAGGCCAGTCATCACCAAGCAGTTTCAGCGGTATCACACGGATAGTGCGAATATTGGCAGTCACATTTTCGCCGGTAGTGCCATCACCCCGGGTCGCCGCACTGACCAATTCTCCCTGCTCATAACGCAAACTGATTGCCAGGCCATCCAGTTTGGGCTCGGCAAGATACTCAATGGCTTCACAACCGCCTTGCTCGTTAGCTTCCAGACCAATCAAATCTGACAACCGGCGATCAAAATCCACCACCTCATCATCAGCAAAGGCATTGCTCAACGACAGCATTGGCAGCGCATGCCGAACTTTCTGAAAACCATCTCGGGGGGTTGCCCCGACCCGCTGGGTTGGCGACAGCGCGGTTAATAACTCAGGATGGGCCGCTTCAAGAGTCTCAAGCTCTCGGAACAGCCGATCATATTCAGCATCGGTTACCAACGGATCATCATCAAGGTGATAGGCACGGTTCAGCGCTTCGAGCTGTTCACTTAACAGGGTTATCTGAGTTGCGGCGGTCGGTTTAGAAGTCGGTTCTGTCATGTCTCAATAAACCAGCAAAAGGAAACAGCAGTGCCCGTCAATAGCGGCAGCTGTAAAACCACTATTACAACAAATTTACCGCCTTAGAGATAACCAAAATGGTCGGATCAGGCATGGAATCAGCTATCAAATCAGGCACCGACCATCTCCGCCGCCTGTTCCAGGTCTACCGACACTAACCGGGAAACACCCGGCTCGCCCATGGTCACCCCTGTAAGTTGCTGAGCCAGCTCCATAGTTGCCTTGTTGTGCGTGACAAAAATGAACTGCACCTGATCGGACATTTTGCGCACCATGGCACAGAATCGATCAACATTGGCATCATCCAGCGGTGCATCGACTTCATCGAGCACGCAAAACGGGGCTGGGTTTAACTGAAAAATTGCAAACACCATCGCAATCGCAGTCAGGGCTTTTTCGCCTCCTGACAAAAGCTGAATAGAACTATTTCGTTTACCTGGTGGTTGGGCGGTAATGGATACCCCGGCACTCAAGAGATCATCGCCAACCAGCTCCAGGCTGGCATTGCCACCACCAAACAATTGCGGAAACAGGGATTGCAGGCCGCTATTAACCTTGTCGAAGGTGGCTCGGAAACGACCTCGAGTTTCTCGATCGATACGGGCGATTGCCGCCGCCATGGTCTCGAGCGCTTCTTCCAAATCTGCCTGCTGGTCATCCAGATAGCGCTTCCGCTCATCAACCTGGCGATGCTCATCAATCGCAGCCAGGTTAATCGGCCCTAGCTGGTTAATTCTTTTTTCGCTACGCTGCAGATCAGCTTCAAGCTGCTGTTTATCCCAATCATCTTCCATTTCCGGCAACAAGGTTAGTAGGTCAAAACCTTCTTTACTGGCCTGCTCGTTGAGAGTGGTTTCGCGCACCCGTAGCTCCTGCTCCTTTAATCGGGTTGTTTCCAACCCCTGAGCAGATTGCTGAATTTTTAGCTGGGTGGTCTGACACAGCTGATCCGCAGTTCTAAGCTGCTGATCTACCGATTCAACCTGTTCTCTGGCCCGTTGCAACGCTTCGGTTACCTGCTCCCGCTCCAGCAGCCCTTGCTGGAGTTGCTCCTCATGCTCTGTAATCGGTTCACCACCACTATCGATCTGTGCCTTAATGTCCACCAGCCGGGAAGTCACCCCAACCAACTGCTCTACCCAACGGCGGTCACCACGCTGCAAATGCTCCAGTTCGAGGCGGCAGCCCTGCTGTTGAAGTTCCAGCTGCCGCAAACTCTCCTCATGATTAGTAAACTGGGTTTTTGCCTGCGCGACTAAATCCTCGGCCTGCTGACGCTGCACCTCTAACGGCTCCAGTTCAACCCGAAAACGCTGCAGATCGGCTTGCGCTGATTTAATAACTTCAGCAGTGAGCTCAACATCCTCACTCTCCTGCTGCTGCTGGGTTTGCAGCTGATCAAGTTCGGCAGCAGCCCGCAGTCGGTCAGCTCGGTTGCGTTCCTGCTGACCCTTTAGCGAACCCAGGTCAGCCTGTAAGCCAATTTTCACTGCGGCTAGCTGCTGGTGTTCAGTCTGTAGCCGTTGCAATTCTTCAGTGCTGGCATCGTGCTTATATTCAGCCTCCTCCAGAGCAGACCGAGTCAACTCAATTGTCTGCTCCTGGTTAACAATTTCATTTTCAAGCTCAGCCAGGCGATGGGCTCGCTGCAACAAACTCTCGTCGCTCGCTGCTCCCGGAAACTCAATCCAGTTAGCCCCAATCAACACCCCGGCGGGATCAACCAGCAGTTGTCCTGGTTCAAGTTGGCGGCGACATGCAAGCCCGAGTTCGAGTGACTCTGCGGCAAACACCGCCGCAAACAAGTGTTCGAGAGCCATGTCAGATTTAACTTTTCTACTCAGTCTAGAGATGCCAGCGTTGCTCTCAATTGGAGCGACCTCCGGGGCACCAGCATCCTCAAACTCTGCCAATTGCCCGACTTCAACTAAAGTCACTCCGGGCATTTGATCCATGTCTATTTGATCAGCCCTGATCTGTCCACCCTGGCCACCCTGGCCACCCTGGCCACTCTTGCCAATCTGATCAATCTGATCAAT
>JAESTY010000370.1 GCA_016763355.1 Immundisolibacteraceae bacterium | reverse complement strand
GGTGACGAACTGGAACAGGATGTCTCGACGCTTTGCGCCCATTGCCTTACGCACGCCGATCTCCCGAGTCCGCCCGGTCACCGACACCAGCATGATGTTCATGATGCCGATGCCGCCGACCAGCAGGCTCACACCTGCGACTGCGCCGAGCAGGGCGGTCATCACCTTGGTCACTCCGGTGACTCGCGATACCAGGTCTTTCATGTTTCTGACCGAAAAATCGTTGTCCTTACCCGGTTTGATGTTGCGCCTTTCTCGCATTAACCGAGTGATGTCGAGCTCGACCTGTTCGGTATCGACACCATTAAGCGCGGAGATGTAGATCGAGCTGACATCTCGGTTGCCAGCCAGCCGACGTTGAAAGGTTTTCAATGGGATGAGTAAGAAATTATCCCGGTCCTGGCCGAAGGTCGACTGGCCTTTGGATTCGAACAGGCCGATCACTTCGCAGGACAGTTTTTTCAGTCGGATGGTCGAGCCCACCGGTTGTTGGCCACCAAATATCTCCTTGCGTACCGTGCTGCCAAGAATGCAAACCGACTTGCCGCCCTGCAGTTCGGCGCTCGAAAAACTGCGGCCGCTAGCCAAACTCCAGCTACGCACTTTTAGGTAATTGTTATTACTACCAGTGACGGTGGTGGACCAGTTTTCGTTACCAAAAATCACCTGGGTGCGGCGGGTCGCGTTAGGTGCTGCGGGCTCGATGCCATCGATGTTGGCGCTGATGGCATTAACATCTGCCATGCTAAACGGCGGCGCAGTGGATTGGGTGCGACCGGGTCCGTGGGCTCGTTGCCCGGCCCGAACCTGCAACAGGTTGCTACCCAGAGTAGATATGTCGTTGGTGAGCCGTTGGGTGGCGCCATTACCCAAAGTGACGAGAATAATCACTGCGGCAACACCGATAATGATGCCTAGTGCAGTCAATGACGAGCGCAACACATTGCGACGAATTTCTCGCAACGCCAGGATCAGTGCGTTGGCTAACATCAGCTGGGGCTCCTGTTGGACTGCTGTTCGGTGATCAGCCCATCAAAAAAATGCAGGGTACGGCTGGCGTAGGCAGCCATCTCCTGTTCGTGGGTCACCATCACAATGGTGAGACCCTGTTGCTGATTAAGCTGTACCAGCAGAGCCATGATTTCCTCGCTACGAGCGCTGTCAAGATTGCCGGTGGGTTCATCGGCCAATAGCAAATCGGGTTCTGTGACTAGCGCACGAGCAATAGCGACTCGCTGCTGTTGGCCACCGGAGAGTTCTCCCGGTGTGTGGCTGGCCCAATCCGCCAGACCGACTGCATCGAGTGCACTCATCGCTCTGGTTTTACGTTCGTTGCGGTTCTGGCCGCGATAAACCAACGGTAGCTCGACATTCTCCAGTGCGGTGGTTCGATTGAGCAGGTTATAGCCCTGAAACACAAAACCGAGATAGTTACGTCTGAGCAACGCACGTTGACGCTGGCTTAGGCCGCTGACTTCGACATCGCGAAACTGATAAGAACCGGAAGTGGGTGAGTCGAGACAGCCGAGGATATTCAGGCAGGTCGATTTGCCCGAGCCACTGGCACCCATTACTGCCAGAAAATCACCGCTATTAATCTGTAGATCAATGCCCCTTAGGGCATGCACGGTGGCCTGGCCGGTGCCGTAGGTTCGGGTCACCTGTGTCAGGGTGACCAAACGGTTACTGACCTGACTATCCGCTGAGACAGCCGTGGTCATTTCTTGATCGCAAGCCGTTTGATGATTAACTCGGTACCGACACTGATTTGGGTCTCAGTCGCCACCGTCATTTCGCTGTCACTAGCGCCGGCTGTCATCACCAATGGGGTCGGCTTGTTGTCCACGAGTTGCCAGACCCGATCCTGGCTTTGCCCGGCTTCAACGTCTTCGATAGCTTCTTCATCGCTATCGATATTCTCAGGCAGGGGAGTGAAACGTAATGCAGCGTTGGGTACCTGCAACACATTGGTGAGCCGTTGCACCAGTATTTCGGCGGTGGCAGTCATGCCGGGTCTCAGTGCCAGGTCGGAATTATCGACCGTGAGCACGGTTTCGTAGGTGACCACCCCTTCGACGGTTTTGGGGGCAAAGCGGACTTCCTTGATCTCGGCCGGAAAGTCTCGACTGGTATAGGCATCTACCGAAAAAGTGGCCTGCTGACCAACAGCGACCAGGCCCACGTCGGCCTCATCCACATCGACATGCAATTCCATCTTCTGTAGATCCTCGGCCAGGGTAAACAGCACGGGTGTTTGCAGTGATGCAGCAACTGTTTGGCCGGGATCAACCGCTCTATCCAGTACGATGCCACTGATCGGTGCCCGAATGATCGCTTTAGAGAGATCCGTATCGTTGATTTCCAGCCTTGCTTTGGCTTCTGAAATAGCCGCTGTGGCGGCGGTTTCATCGGCTTTCGCGCTAAGAAAAGTCGCCTTGGCCCGGTCCAGATCAGACTGAGATGGCACCTTGCCACCGCTGAGTTCATGGACCTCTTCAAGGCGAGCATATTCATTGCCTGCCTCGGTGGATCGGGCCTGGGCAGTTAACAATCGAGCCCGGGCAGACTCCAACGTCGCCCGCGCCTGCAACACCTGGGCGGAGAGTTTGGCAGTATCAAGCCTGGCTAATACCTGACCCGCTTCTACCCGGTCGTTGTAATCAACTTCGACAGTAGCAATAGTGCCGGAAACCTCGATACCGACTTCTACCTTGTTGGTCGGTTCCAGTGCGCCGGTGGCGGTGACATGGATCAGCAATTCAGCACGGACAGCCGGGGCGGTCTGGTATTCGGTGGGCGGTGCTTTGTTACTGCGGATCACCATCACCGCAATGAACAGCACCACCAGGGCGGCGATAATCAGGTTGCGGGCGCGCCACAACGAGGGCTGTTGGGGTTGGTTCAGCTCCAGAGTTTCGGCCACCGCGCCTACTCCGGCGCGCTGCTGATCGGTCATGGCTTAACCTCGGTCATGATGGTGGTTTCCTCGTCGGTCGATAGGGTTTTCCAGCCGCCACCAACCGCCTTGTACAGACGAATTAGATTGGCCGTAATCTGGCCATCACTGCTGGCGAGTTGATCCTGCAAATTTAGCACCGAACGTTCGGCGCTCAGTACCCGCTGAAAATCGACCAGTCCAGAAGTGTACTGGCTGCGGATTAGTCCGCTGGCTAGTTCAGCAGCTGCGGTGGCTTTTGCCAGTGATTGCCGGCGCAGCTGCTCCTGGCTGAAAGCCACCAGGCTATTTTCGATCTCTTCTAGCGCTAATCGTACGGTAGATTCGTAACTGGCTAATGCCCGCGCCTGTGCGGCGGTCTGAATCTTGATATTCTGGCGAATGCGTCCGGCATCGAACAGCACCAGGCCGATATCGGC
>JAESTY010000369.1 GCA_016763355.1 Immundisolibacteraceae bacterium | reverse complement strand
GGTAAAATCGGTTGAACTTTTTGGCACTATTCACACAGTTTGTGAGGAGCTTTTTAACTTGCGATCTAAAATGACGCTTGAGGAATCCAGGGTTAGTTCGCCGCCGCAGGACGATACGCCGGCGATCGATCTTGATCTAGACCTTGATTAAAAACAGATCTAATTAGTGACGAAATAAAAATGTATATATGGGAGCAATGTGTTGATTTCATCCACAATTTTTAGGGCTTATGACATTCGTGGGGTGGTAGACCAGGACCTGACCGAACAGACCACCATGTTAATTGGTCAGGCACTAGCCGGGCAGTTAAGGTCAGTCGGCCTTAAAGAGATGGCCGTGGGTCGGGATGGACGATTATCGGGGCCGAGGTTGCAACAAGCGTTGATGGAAGGATTGATGGCTGGCGGCTGTGATGTGGTTGATGTTGGTCAGGTTCCCACGCCGGTGCTCTATTTTGCCAATCACCTGCTGGGTACCGGTAGTGGTGTGGTTATTACCGGCAGTCATAATCCGCCGGATTACAACGGTCTGAAAATGGTAGTGGGTGGTATTACCCTGGCTGAATCCGCGATTCAGGCGCTGCTGACCTCTATTCAGAATAACGATTTGCCGGTCGGTAATGGCAGTTTACGGAAACAGCAGGTCGTGCCTGCGTATCTCGAACGGGTGGTTGGTGATATTAAGCTGGGGCGGCGATTAAAAATCGTGGTTGATTGCGGTAATGGAGTAACCGGGGACATTGCTCCTCAGCTATTGACCGAGCTCGGTTGTGAGGTGATAGAGCTGTTTACCGAAGTAGATGGCACCTTTCCAAACCACCATCCCGATCCGAGCAAACCGGAGAACCTGGTCGATTTGATCGCCGCGGTTGAGGCCAATCAAGCTGATCTCGGGCTCGCATTTGATGGCGATGGTGACCGAGTGGGGGTGATAACCCCCAATGGTGAAGTGATTTGGCCTGATCGGTTAATGATGATGTTCGCCACTGACCTACTTAAACGTAAACCCGGCGCAACCATTCTTTATGACGTTAAATGCACCCGGCATCTGCCAGCTGTGATTGCCAAAGCGGGAGGTAAACCGGTGATGTGTCGCACCGGACACTCGCTGGTAAAGGCCGAGTTAAAAGCTCGCCAGGCGGACCTGGCCGGTGAAATGAGTGGTCATATTTTCTTTGGTGAGCGTTGGTATGGGTTTGATGATGGGCTCTATAGCGCTGCCAGGCTACTGGAAATCATCAGTAATGATGATCGGCCGGTACAGGCACTGTTCGACGAGCTGCCTGATGCGGTAAATACCCCCGAACTACATATTGAAATGTCCGAGGGAGAACCTCACCGGTTGATTCCACAGCTGATTGAGGCGGCGGATTTTGGTGATGCTAACGTCTCAACCCTGGACGGGATTCGGGTGGATTTTTCTGATGGCTTTGGTTTGGCCCGAGCTTCCAATACCACCCCAGTAATCGTATTGAGATTTGAGGGTGACAATGAGGCTGCGCTGCAGCGAATCGTTGAAGATTTTCGTAACTTGTTTAAACAGGTTGCACCTGATGTTCAGTTTCCACAGTATTGAGTTTTGAATTGGTATAAAAGCAACGTTGGGCGCCAGGGTTTTGAGTGAATGAGAAACAGAAAAACAATCGCTCTGAGCTGGTGATTCGGCCATCAACACCCGTGGGAGGAGAAATTGAAAGGTTTGTCATTGGCTCGATTGCCGCTAGTGCTGGGCGCAATTATTGGTGCAGCTTTACTGATTTCAGTCGCTTTGCTATTCGTTCTTTCCAACGGCGCGTTGGGTGATGAGCGTACCGCTCGTCATCAACTTAAAGCGCAGCAACTGGCACAACAGGTGTCAGCAACGGTGGCTTTTCATCGTTTAAATTTAGTTCAGTTTGCGCAAATGGAAGCGGTTGTCGGCGCAGCGCTTGCGCAGGATCGTGTCCGGACCGGTGATTTGATGACTCAACTTGAGCGACATATACCCTCTGTGTGGAAAATGAGGTTAGTTCCAGCGCGGTTGCAGGAAACTGACTCTGGTCTAAGGCCGCCGATTGGCTATGCGGATCTAGAGCTGATCAATCAATCCCTGTCTGAAGCTGTGGCACCAGCTGCGGTGGCTGATGAGGCTGGTACGCCCCAGGCCAGGGTTGTTCTGGTGCAACCGATTCTTGCTGACCAAGCTGATACAAAAGGCAAAGTAGTCGGTCACTTGCTACTCGCCGTTCGTTTTGGCCTGGTTGCTGAACTGGTTAAAAATGTGAGTGTTGATAGTGGGTTTATGCAGCTTCAACAAGCTCGGAAAAGCGGCGACCCGCAGGTATTGTCAGCTAATGGCGATAACGGACTGGCCGATCAGGCGGCCTATATGAGCCCTGTAGAGGGCACTCGCTGGCAGGTCGCCTATTGGCCGGCTAGCGGCGGTGGTTCTCTGGTCATTGTTTTTGCTAGTGTGGGGCTGGTGGTGTTGCTGATTGCTGGCGGGGCCCTGTTTTTGCTTAGCGCCCAACTGAAGGGCTCTATTACTGCAGATTTGGCGACGCTGGTGGTGATGGTTCGAGATGCTAAAAGTGGTGATTTAAAACCTGATTATCCGTCCCAGGCGACCGATGTTTTCGGCACTATTCATACCCTACAGGATGAGTTGTCGTCATTGGGCAGCGGCCAGGTAAAGCAGAAGCCACTGCCCAGGGTTGTCGATGATACGCCCGATATCGACCTTGATCTGGATCTCGATTAGCCGGTTAGTTTTGGCCTATCCGCGCGACCAGGTAACTCATTGTCAGGTTGTCCATCAACGCAGAACCGGTGCCAACAAAGAGTGCCGAAGGCTGACCATGGTTCGGCGAGTCTGTGTTGGTTATTGAGAGCTGTGGCAGATCGATCAACCGTGAAGCAGCTAGTGGCTGTTGAAGATTCCAGGCGTGCAGATCTCCAAATGACACGCTGTCGGCGGTATCTACATAGATGTTCTGGTCGAGCCATTGTTGATGGCGATGAAGTTCTCTTTGCTCAACACAATCGGCACCGAGACTGACTACCAGACGGGTCGCAAAATCTTCAGGTTTATAAACAGGTTCTGGGCTGTCGGTGGCCAGTATCAGTAGATCGCAGGCTGATAATTGCGGGTAGGTGCTGGTCTCTATGCTCAGTTCCGGCCATTGCTTGCCTATCAGCGCAGTAAGGTTCTGCGTACGACCCGGTGTGGGATCGCATATCTGAACGGATGCCACCGCGCCGCTGTTGAGCAAGCAGAGTAACCCGTAGTAGCCAACCCGGCCGGCACCGACCAGCGCGACAGATAGACCGGCTTGATCATCGTGGTTGAGTAGATATTTACTTGCCAGGGCTGCACAGGCGCCAGTGCGAATGGAAGATAGCAGGCAGGCATCGAACTGGTGGCTAATAAAATTCTCCTGCGGGTGCAGGTAGTTGGCCTTACCGACGGTGATCTGGTCAGGGACTTGCTCGCCGATCCGGTTCGTGCCCACCAGTTTGACTGTTTTGTGTACCCTGCCATCTGCAGCGGTACGTACACAGGGCATGACTCGAAAGTCACCGCTTTCTCCAGGCTGCTGAAATAGTTGTTTTGGGGGCAAAGTCAGCTGTGCAGTGCCACGTCCAATTTCCTGCAGGCCCTGATCCAGGTAATCAAGATAGGCAGAAAGATCCTCACAGATCAGTCTGTGAACTGAGTAATCATCGATTTGCTGTAATGGTTCAGGGGTGATGCGTAAAACTTGGGCCAAATGTGAGTGCAGCGCACTATCGTCAGTCTGCCCAGTAAACGCAAAATTCGGGTGTCCGGATGAACTAAAACCCGGGTTGTTGGTGCTCGGAAGTGATTTTTTATCAGTTGGCATCTATTTAACGGTTTCTTTATATGCGGTGGCGAAGGAAAATTAGCGTTTGTTTTTTTAACCAATTGTTAGGGAATTAATGCCGTGCGCCAAGCTAATTGGATAGCGCCTTCCATCCTCTCCGCAGATTTCGCCCGACTGGGTGATGATGTGGCCGCCGTATTGTCTGCCGGCGCAGACGTGGTACATGTCGATGTGATGGATAATCACTATGTGCCGAATTTAACCATTGGCCCTATGGTCTGTAAGGCACTGCGGGATTACGGTATCACCGCTAAAATTGATGTGCACCTGATGGTCAGTCCGGTAGATGCATTGGTGCCGGCGTTTGCTGATGCAGGTGCAGATATCATCACCTTTCACCCGGAAGCCAGTGGTCATGTCGATCGGACCCTGTCGCTGATTCGTGACGCTGGTTGTCAGGCAGGTCTGGTATTAAACCCAGCAACCTCCCTGGAAACCCTGCGCTACGTGATGGATAAACTCGATATGGTACTGCTGATGTCGGTCAACCCCGGGTTTGGCGGCCAGTCGTTCATTCCTTCAACGTTGCAAAAGATAGCTGATACTCGGCGGTTGCTGGATGAACACGGTGGCGACATTCGTCTGCAGGTTGATGGGGGTGTGAAGGTCGATAATATCGCCGAAGTGGCGGCCGCGGGTGCTGATACCTTTGTAGCTGGCTCGGCTATCTTTGGCAGTGATGATTACGCTGTGACCATCACGCAGATGCGTGCCGAGTTGGCTAAGGTTTGATTAGAACGACTCTTACAAAGATTGGGTTTTTAACAATAGATCATGAATGAAGCAGACTTTCAGCGCGCCGTTGCCGCTGGCTACAACCTGATACCGGTTTTCCGGCAGATTTTAGCGGACGTTGATACGCCGCTAAGCAGCTACCTGAAACTGGCTGATGCCCCTTATAGTTTTTTGCTGGAGTCGGTACAGGGCGGTGAAAAGTGGGGGCGCTATTCGATGATTGGTTTGCATAGTGATACCCGTATCAAGGTCACCGGTTCTGAGGTGACGCTGGAGCAGGAGGGCAGTGTTGAGCAGTTAACGGTCGATGACCCGCTTGCCTGGATCGATGAGTATCAGCAACGCTTTAAGGTCTTGCCTGTCGCCGAACTGCCACGATTTAGTGGTGGCCTGGTCGGCTATTTTGGGTATGACACTATCCGCTATGTGGAACCCAGGTTAGGTCCCAACACCAAGCCCGACCCAATAGGTGCTCCCGATATTCTGCTGATGCAGGCCGAAGAACTGGTGGTGTTCGATAATCTTAGCGGCAGTCTTTATGCGATTGTGCATGCCCACGCTGAAGGCCCGAAGGATCTGACCTGGGCACAGCAACGTCTGGATCAGCTGGTCGAAAAGCTTGCTCGACCGCTGGCTAAAAACCCACAGCCATTACCGGTGACCGGTTTAACCGAAGGCCACACCGATTTTCATGCCAGTTTTACCCAGCAGGGCTATGAGCAGGCCGTGGTCCGGGTTAAGCAATATATAGTCGATGGTGACGTGATGCAGGTGGTGCCATCACAACGCATGTCGATTGATTTTAGTGCTGAGCCGATTGATCTGTATCGGGCGCTGCGTTACCTCAATCCATCACCCTATATGTTCCATCTGCAGCTTGATGATTTTGCGGTGGTGGGCGCATCTCCTGAGGTGCTGGCAAGGCTTGAAGATGATGTACTCACGGTTCGACCCATTGCTGGCACACGGCCTCGTGGAGCCGATAGCGAGCAGGACCTGGCTTACGAGCGCGAGTTGATGGAAGACCCCAAAGAGCTGGCAGAACATTTGATGTTGATCGACCTGGGGCGTAACGATGTCGGCCGGGTAGCAGAAATAGGTAGCGTGGAGGTGACCGAATCCATGGTGGTCGAGCGCTATTCCCACGTCATGCATATTGTTTCGAATGTGGAAGGCAAGGTGCGCTGCGGCATGAGTGCGATTGATGCATTGCGGGCAACTTTCCCTGCGGGCACTTTAACGGGAGCGCCCAAAATTCGCGCCATGGAAATTATTAATGAATTAGAACCGGTGAAACGTGGCGTCTATTCCGGTGCGGTGGGCTATATCGGCTGGAATGGCAACATGGATACTGCGATCGCGATTCGTACTGCGGTGATCAAAGCAGGCAAATTACATGTGCAGGCCGGCGGTGGCATTGTGGCTGATTCGGTGCCGGCTACTGAGTGGGAAGAAACATTGAATAAACGCCGAGCATTGTTTCGGGCCGTGGCGATGGTGGAAGCTGGCCAGCGGGCTGCTGATAATAATGCTTCAGGGAAGGGGTAGTAACGATGTTACTGATGATCGATAACTATGATTCCTTCACCTATAACCTGGTGCAGTATTTAGGGGAGCTTGGCAGTGAGGTAGAGGTGGTCAGAAATGATGCTGAAACCGTTGCTGAACTAGTCGCAAGAAAACCGCAGCAAGTAATGATTTCACCTGGGCCCTGCGCGCCAGATCAGGCCGGTATTTCGATGGAGTTAATAGAGGCGCTTGCCGGTAAGGTGCCGTTACTGGGGGTTTGTTTAGGGCACCAGTGCCTGGGGCAGGTGTTTGGCGGTACGGTGGTGCATGCTCGTGAAGTGATGCATAGCAAGGTATCGCCAATTTTTCACGACGGTAAAGGCGTGTTTGCTGGGTTGCCATCGCCTTTTATAGCCACCCGTTACCATTCGTTAATTATTGAAGAGGCGACCCTACCTGATTGTCTTCAGATCAGTGGCTGGACTCAGCTCGAAGACGGCAGTCGGGATGAAATTATGGGGTTGAGGCATAAAACCCTGCAGATTGAAGGCGTGCAGTTCCATCCGGAATCGATCAAATCAGAACATGGTCATGCATTGCTGAAGAACTTTCTGCAGCAGAGTTAAGCCCCAAACAACTTTAGTAGTGGAATTGATCGAAATGAATATGCAGCAGGCAGTGGCGAAGATAATTGCCGGTGAAGATTTGTCCGGACCAGAAATGACCGATGTTATGGCTTTAATCATGACCGGAGAAGCGACCCAGGCCCAGATTGGTGGTTTTCTAGTCGGTTTACGAATAAAGGGTGAAACCGTCACCGAAATAACCGCGGCGGCAAAAGTGATGCGCCAGTTGGCGACGCCGGTCAAGGTGTCCGGCGCGCACCTGGTGGATACCTGTGGAACCGGTGGTGATGGCACCCATACGTTCAATATCTCCACTGCCGCAGCCCTAGTAACAGCCGCTGCTGGTGGTCAGGTCGCCAAACATGGTAATCGCTCGGTTTCCAGTAGTTCTGGCAGTGCGGATGTGCTCGAGGCACTTGGCGTGCGTATCGATTTGGATGCTGGCCAGGTGTCCGCCTGTATTGAGCAGGTTGGTATCGGCTTTCTGTTCGCACCGGCCCATCATGGTGCGATGAAGCACGCCATTGGTCCCCGGCGTGAACTCGGTACTCGAACCATTTTTAATTTGCTTGGGCCACTTACCAACCCAGCTGGCGCGCCCTGCCAGTTGATTGGTGTTTATGATCAGGGGCTGGTGGAGCCGATCGCCCAGGTGCTTAAGTTGTTGGGTAGCGAACGGGTATTAGTGGTTTGTGGTGAGGACGGACTTGATGAGTTCACTATTACCGGCGCGACCCATGTTGCTGAGCTTAAGGCCGGCGAGGTCACCGAATATAGCTTGACTCCGGATCAGCTTGGCCTGTCGCTGGGCAGTCTGGAGCCACTGATGGTGGCCAGCGCTGCTGAGAGTGCCAAGATGATCAAGCAGATATTTGCAGGAGAGTCAGGTCCTGCAAGAGACATCGTGCTGGCAAATGCGGGCGCGGCCATCTATGTAGCGGGTTTGGTAGACAGCTTGCTGGTCGGCGTAAATCTTGCCGCAGAGGTGATTGATGCTGGTCAGGCAGCGGAAAAATTGGCCGCTCTGGTTGAGTTAACTCAGCGCCTCGGAGTGCACTGATATGGCGCTGGCAAATGTGTTGCAGAAAATTCTTAAGGTAAAGGCCGAAGAGATTGAAGCGGGGCTAAAAGCACCGGGTTTGGCGGCCATTGCTGAACAGGCGGAAATAGCGTTACCGACTCGTGGTTTTGCGGATGCGCTACTAGCACGATCGAATGCGGGCACGCCAGGAATTATTGCCGAGATAAAGCGGGCATCCCCCAGTAAGGGGCTGATTCGGGAGGACTTTGATGCTGCCTGGATTGCTCAGTCCTATGAACAGGGTGGCGCTGCGTGTTTGTCGGTGCTGACCGATCGACAGTTTTTTCAGGGTGGCCCCGAATACCTGCAGGCGGCTCGAGCGGCCTGCTCGTTACCGGTGATTCGCAAAGATTTCATTATCAGTGATTATCAGTTGTTAGAAGCACGGGCGATGGGTGCAGATGCGGTGCTGTTGATCGTCGCGGCTCTTGATGATGCCCGGCTGGTTGATTTAAATGATTTTGCGCTAGAACTCGGTCTTGATGTGTTGGTGGAAGTCCATGATGAACAGGAATTGGAGCGGGCGCTGCGAGTAGAGCCGCGGTTACTGGGGGTGAATAATCGAGATTTACACACCTTTACGACTGAGCTAGAGACCACTGCCAGGATTGCTGAGTTGGTCCCCCCAGGTACATTATTGATTTCTGAGAGCGGCATTCACACTAGTGAAGATGTGGCCTATATCCAGAGCCTGGGTGTGAATGCGTTCCTGATCGGTGAGGCTTTTATGAAAGCGGAGGACCCGGGTCAGCGTATTACCGAAATTTTTGCTGAATCAGGGCTGGGCTCATAGCGATGATTGAACGACCTCCGGCGACTATTGGCATGCGTCATGTGGCGCTATTTGTAGACCAATTTGAGCGCTGCGAACGTTTTTACGTCGAGTTGCTGGGCATGGATGTGGAGTGGCGGCCGGACCAGGATAATGTCTATCTGTCCGGTGGCAGTGATAATTTGGCTTTACACCGTGCTGTTAATGTTCCGGTGGATCAGAATAAGGATCAGCAACAGCGTCTGGATCACATTGGTTTTATGCTCGCCAGAATTGACCATGTTGATCTCTGGCATCAATTTTTACTGGATGACGGCGTCAACATCCTTACTCAACCTAGAACCCACCGCGATGGTGCCCGCAGTTTTTATTGTCTTGATCCCTCTGGCACTCGGGTGCAGATTATCTGGCACCCGCCATTAGCACCTGTTGAGTTAGCGTCGACGGATTGAGATGTTGCTGTTTGGGGTTCTGGCTGTTTAAGGCTCCAGGGTGGATAGACTAAAACCGATAAGCCGTTGAGGTCATGACTTTGGCGCTGGCTTTCATCAACAGCCTTACCGGCCAGGGTAGAGGTCGGCCACCGGCCTGAATCGCGGTATGGCCATGTTCAACTTCGTCATCGAGCATTTGTTTGACGATGGTTCGGCTGCGGTGGTCCTGTGCTGGTAGTTTATTGAGGTGACCGGCCAGATGTTTTTCAACCTGGCGTTCGGTTTCGGCGACAAAGCCCAGGCTCCAGCGATCACCGGCAAGCCCATTGAGCATGCCCAGCGCTACTGATCCGGTGAACCAGAGGGGTGCCAGTTTACTTGGGCCGGAATTTAGTTCCTGTAGTCGTTGAGAGCACCATTGCAGGTGTTGTTGTTCCTGTTGTCCGGCGTTTTCTAACAGTGTGCGGGTGGTCTGCTGGCGTGCGGTAACAGCCTGGCCTGTATAAAGTCCCTGTGCGGCGATTTCACCGGCGTGGTTAACCCTCATCAGTGCCGCGCTATGATTAATCTCTGATTCGCTTAGTTCATCACTGGCAGGTGTTTCAAGCGTTGGCGAGGATGTTGATGATGAAGAGCCAGGCCGGTGCTTGAATAGCTTCTGCAGGTCGCTGAGCGCGCGGTCCAGGCGGGAGTATCTACGTAGGTCATCAGCCATCGGCTGCTTCCTTTTAAACGGGTGTTTGGGCGGGTGATTATTGTATGCCAGTGGTGGTTAGGCCCGATAGCGTAAAGTTTTCTATTTGTCCTTAACGGTCGGTTTTCATGATGGAGTTGTAATGAAGCAGCAAGTTGCTGAAAAAATCTTGATATCAGGTCCGGCTGGTGATCTGGAATTAAAGCTAGATTTGCCGTCCAGCTTACCTATTGACGTTCCGTTGGTGGTGGTTGCCCATCCACACCCTCAGCATGGCGGCACCATGGACAATAAAGTTGTCTATAGCCTGGCCAGAGAATTGTCAGCGTTGGGGCTGCCAGTGGCGCGGTTTAATTTCCGTGGCGTGGGCGCTAGCCTGGGTGAATATGCGGATGGTGTGGGTGAAGCCGAAGACATGGTCGCAGTGGTTGGCTGGATGACCTTGAAATATCCTGGACGGCCTATCTGGTTGGCAGGGTTTTCTTTTGGTGGATATATCGCCGCGCGAATCAGTATTCAGTGTGCAGCGCAGCATTTAGTCTTGGTCGCGCCAGCGGTTACCCGCGAATATTTTGATGTAGCAGCGCAGGTTAGCTGTGCTGCTTTGCTTATCCACGGTGAAATAGATCAGCTAAACGACCCAAAGGCGGCTAAAGACTGGTCTGAACAGCAACCAGGGTCGGTAAGCTATGAGCCGGTTGCAGAGGCAGATCATTTTTTTCACGGCAAGCTAAATGAACTTCGGCGGTTAATATCGACCTATGGCCGCTCCTGGTTGGACTCTTCATGAGTTGCTTCTCTGGTGGTTGTATTTGATATTTTGTTATGAATAGCAAAGACTTAAGAGGGGGTTTAGAAGTGGTTAAGCGGGGAATGTCAGGTGGCGTTATACCGCGCTGCAAGAGAAATTTGCCGATTTATGTTGCGCTGCACAAAATTGCTGGCTATACTTCCCCTCGTGGTCGGCTGGAGGGCCGGCCACATCCTCCTCTTTATTCCTCCATCCTCCTTAAAGGCGCAGCTTCCCCAGCAGCGCCTTTTTTTTGTCTTTTTTTTGTCTTTATTTGTGTGGGTTATAGAGCGGAGTACCTCCCAGCAGTTAAAATGAACCTTGATCCTTCCCGCGGCGAATAGCGGTCTAGATTTAAGTTATGGCGATCTGCTAGCAGACATAAAAATTTTTCTTTATATGGGCTTCTGTTGGCCGTATTTACTAGTGGTCGGAAGGTGCTGTAAAAGAAGGCTATATAGATAGCTGAATAAGGTTTTTCTTGACAATCAGGTGCCGGATTCGTACGATTCGCGGTCTTTTTCTTCGGCGCATTGGCTTGCCTGCGCGCCGCTAGCCCAGAAGTAGTTAACTATTCTTATGAAAACATTTAGTGCCAAAGCTGAGACAGTCAGCCGCAACTGGTTGTTGGTGGACGCCGAAGGGCAGACCCTTGGTCGTCTCGCATCCGAAATTGCTACCCGCTTACGCGGAAAACATAAACCGGTTTATACCCCTCATGTGGATACCGGTGATTATGTGGTTGTTATTAACGCAGAGAAAATTCGCGTTACTGGCAAGAAACAAACCGACAAGATGTATCACCGCTTTAGCGGGCACATCGGTGGTCTGAAATCGACTTCTTTTGAGAAGATGATCGATACCCACCCAACACGGGTAATTGAGACCGCAGTAAAAGGTATGTTGCCGAAAAACCCTCTGGGTCGGGCTATGTATCGCAAGCTGAAGGTGTTTGCTGGTCCTGAACATGACCACACCGCACAACAGCCGCAGTTGGTGCAATTAACCTAACTCAGCGATAGCGGGTTTTACCTGCTGTTTTTGAAATTTAACTCGTAAGGAAATACTTGATTTCAAATTTGGAATCACACACTAAGCGGGTGTGCGATTTATTTTGAACCGAATTTCCAACAAGCAAAGGCAACACAGAGATGGCATCAGCACAACAATGTGTCGGACGGCGTAAGTCTTCAGTGGCTCGGGTCACCATAACCCCGGGTAGTGGCAGCATCACCATTAATAGTAAAGATATTAAAGATTACTTTGGTCGTGAAACATCGCGCATGATCGTTCGCCAGCCATTTGTGGCGGTTGAACGAGTAGATGGTTTTGATGTTCAGGTCAACGTTGCTGGCGGCGGTCCAAGTGGCCAGGCTGGCGAGATCCGCCATGGCATTACCCGTGCCTTACTAGCATATGATGAGGGCCTGCGTGGCGTGCTGCGCAAAGCCGGCTACGTAACCCGTGACGCGCGTCAGGTAGAGCGCAAGAAAGTTGGCCTGCATAAGGCACGCAAGGCACAGCAATTCTCCAAGCGTTAATTCGCCGGTTATTGGGGGATCGTCTAGTGGTAGGACTGCGGACTCTGACTCCGCCAACCTAGGTTCGAATCCTAGTCTCCCAACCAGTTTGGGCCATCTGTTAGAGAGGTGGCTATGTTGTTAGCTCGGTTGATAGTGCTGGCAGTTGTTTCGTAACCATCGGGTCGCATTCGCAGACCCAGTTTCGCTGCTGTTTTGAGGGCGAATCGCGCTTCCTTAGGGAGCTTTTGTTAAGTCCGGAAGCCCCTTGGGTAGAGCGTTGGGGTTCGAATAGGGGCTTGAAATAGCTTACTTAAAGGTCTTTATGACATGATTTCTATTGGCGTAGTAGGTGGATCCGGTTATACCGGCGGCGAGTTGCTGCGGTTGTTGTTGGCTCATCCGCTGGTCAAGCTAACCACAGTGACTTCCCGTTCTCTGACCGGCACTCCGGTTGCGGCCACCTTTCCAAATTTACGCGGTGTCACTGATTTAGTATTTGCTCCGGTGGACGTCGATCTACTTTCACGATGTGACCTGGTGTTTTTTGCGACTCCTAACGGAGTTGCTATGGGGTTGGTTCCTGAACTGCTGAAGGCTGGAGTTAAGGTTGTGGATCTTGCTGCGGATTTCAGGTTGCGCAATCCGGATGTCTGGGAGCAGTGGTATGGCATGCCCCATACTTGCCCGGAGTTACTGGAGCAAGCGGTTTATGGATTGCCTGAGCTGAATCGGCAGGCGATTTCTGCGGCCCAGCTGGTGGCGGCGCCTGGTTGTTACCCAACTGCAACAACCCTTGGTCTGTTGCCGGTGCTTGAATCTGCGGTTGCAGTGAAAGGTAGCGTTATTGCGGACACTAAATCTGGGGTCAGTGGGGCTGGGCGCAATGCCAGCGTTGATTTGCTGTTTTGTGAGGTGACGGAGAGTCTTCACGCCTATAACGTTTTTGCCCATCGGCACCATCCGGAGATTTCACAGACCTTAAATCAGGTTAGCGGTGCTGAGCAGACGCTGGTTTTTGTGCCCCATTTAATTCCAATGCTTCGGGGGATTCACGCAACGCTGTACCTGCAGGTAGATGCGGGGGCCGATGACATACGAGCCTTGTTTGAAACGCGTTATGCAAATGAACAATTTGTAGATTTTTTGCCTGCTGGGGCTCATCCGCGTACCCGCCATGTCCGCGGTAGTAATCAATGTCAGATTGCGTTGCATCAACAGGGAGACCAGCTGGTAGTGCTCTCGGTGATCGATAATCTTCTTAAGGGAGCCGCTGGGCAGGCAGTGCAATGCATGAATTTGATGGTCGGTGTCGAAGAAGGTGCTGGTTTGAATCTAGTTGCACAGCTACCCTGATTTGTTGATCCCTCTGCGGATAATATGGATAAAGTAATGCAGCCGGAATACCGAATCAGTCGAACTAATAAATCCGCAGCCAGATGGCTTAAGCTGGTGTTGTTTGTTGCACTGCTGCTAATAGGGATGCTGTTATACAGATTAGGTGGTGAGCACCGAGCGGGTAACTACGCGGAACTTGTGCAGAATTTTAGTGTTGTAGAGCAGGAATTAAATCGTCTAGCAGAACGCTCTATAGCCCTGAGTCGTGAAAACGCTGGCTTACATCAGCAACATGAGCTTGATCTGTTAGCTCAGCAGAATATTGCCAAAGAGCTGCGATTAGTGCGGGGGCAGTTCACCGGATTGCGCAAGGAACTGGAACTCTACACCCGGCTTGCTGATCGAAGTGTTGAGGACGTCGGTATTTTTGTTCATCGGTTTGAGGTATTCACGACTGAAAATCTAGGTGAATACCGTTATCATCTCCTGTTAGCACAACCGTTGACAGCCGATGATCAGGTGAGCGGTAAAGTGGAACTGATGGTCGGTACGGGTGAAGCAGCCCAGCAGGTTGGTCTGCATGAATTTAAATTTCAGGTATATGGAAGTTATGAAGGTTTGATCAGTCCGCTGACCTCTGACCCTGACCTGGTGGTTAAGGTGTCAGTAGTGAATGGAGTTGACTCAATAAAGCAGTATTCATGGCGGGAGTTGCTCGATGGGGAGCAGGGAAATGAAGAAGAGAAATAAAGCCTTTCAGAAGGCAGGTAAAGAATCACTCGAAACATTGATCGGGCCGAAAAGTGAGATCAATGGAGATCTTATTTTTAAGGGTGGCCTGGTGGTCGAAGGTCGGGTTCGGGGCAACCTTATTTGCCGTGATGGCGACGAAGGTTCGTTGACGCTCAGTAAGGATGGCGTCGTTGAAGGCTGTGTAGATGTTCCGCATCAAGTGCTCGATGGTACGGTAATCGGCGATGTGGTCGCTACCGAATATATCGCCTTAAAAGAGCATGCAAGAGTAACGGGTAACGTGCGGTATAACTTTTTAGAAATGTCCGTTGGCGCCGAAGTGAATGGTCAGTTAGTTCATTCTGGCAGTGAAGTTGGGGCCCTGCAGATTGCGCTGGATGAACCTGCGATGGTTCCCGGTTCTGCGGCGATTGAAAACAGAAATTAGGAGTTAGTAATGGGTGCAATGAATGAGCTGGTTTTTACGAGTGCTGCGGCAGGTCGGGTACGCGAGCTGATGGATGACGAAGACAGTGAAGAGCTAAAGTTACGGGTGTTCATCACCGGCGGCGGTTGTTCTGGGTTCCAGTACGGTTTTACCTTTGATGAAGATGTTGATGAAGACGACTCCCAGGTCAATACCGACGGCGTGACCCTGCTAATCGATCCAATGAGTATGCAATACCTGGACGGTGCCGAGATTGACTACAAGGAAGACTTTCAGGGTGCGCAGTTCGTTATTCGCAACCCGAATGCCGCGACAACCTGTGGCTGTGGTTCTTCGTTTAGCGTTTAATTTGCTAACCGTAAGGCGGGCTGTTCTTTAAGGTAAGTAGACTGCACCGAGAATAGTTTCTCGTCTGGCTCCGGTAACCGACGTCAGGTTGCCGGGTAGCCGGTGCCAGCGCTGGTGAGCAAGCCAGCCGAAGGCAGCGGCTTCAATCCAGTCCGGATCAAACCCTGCGGTAAGGGTAGTGGTAATTTTCCAGTCATTGCAATGATGCTGGATTCTTTCAAGCAGGTAGTCATTATGGCTACCACCGCCGCAGACCATAACCGAGCCTTGGCTATATCCAGTTTTAATAATCTCGTCAGCCAGGGTTACCGCGGTCAGTTCAGTCACTGTTGCTAATAATGAATGTGGCTCGATCTGGTCATTAGTCAGGCTAACTAACCAGTCGCTATTGAATATTTCTCTACCGGTACTTTTCGGTGCTGGCTGTTTGAAATAGTCGTGATCAAGTAGTTTTTTTAACAACGTTGGTTCGATTGTTCCACTGCGAGCAATGTTGCCTCGATCGTCATAACGCTGGTCAAAATACCGCTCTGTGCAGTAGTCCATCAACAAATTGCCCGGACCCGTATCAAGGCCAGCTGTGGGTTGCCCATCGAGGGGTAGCAAGGTGATGTTGGCAATGCCGCCAATATTGGCAATCACCCGATGTTCCTGATCGCTACTAAACATAAACTGATGGAATGCCGGAGCCAGGGGGGCGCCAGTTCCACCGAGGGCAATATCGCCGCTGCGGAAATCACACACCACCGGGATACCGCATTCGATTGCCAGGGCAGCGCCATCTACGAGTTGGTAGCTATAGCCGAAATTACCTGTAGGGCTATGCCGCAGTGTGTGGCCGTGACAGCCTACAGCGGTAATTTCACTACTTTTTATATTGCAGCTCTCCAGCAGGGTTTCGATTAGCTGGTTTACCAATGCGGAGAATGCTCTGCCTGCGGGTAATACCTGGTCGAGCGAGCGGCTATTGTTCAGGTCGTTAAAGCCAAGTAATTGCTGGCGCAGTTGGTCGGAGAAATTCAGGCATTCGGTGCCGATTAGCGATAATTTCTGGTTATCAATCTCGACTAAGGCGGCGTCCAGTCCATCGTGGCTGGTTCCCGACATAATGCCGATAAAGCGTTCGCCGGCCGTTTTAATCAATTGCTAGCCAGTTGGTGTGAGGAAAGAGTGTCGAGTTGTTCTATGTAAGGTTTTACCTGGGCCAGAAAACGGTGTTTTTCGTTTGGTTTTACAGGTGTTGCTGGCGGTAGTTTTACCGTGAGTGGGTTTTTATGTACGCCGTTAACGCGAAATTCATAATGCAGATGTGGTCCCGTGGCCCAGCCAGTTTGGCCCACATATGCAATGGTTTGGCCCTGCTTAACCGAACTACCCTGGCGCAGTTTGCGCGAAAAGCTTTTCAAATGAGCATAGAGTGTGGTGTAGCGTTGACCGTGCTGAATAATGACTGTGTTGCCGTAGCCATTTTTTTTACCTTTAAATATTACTTTGCCGTCACCGGTGGTTCTTACCGGGGTGCCACTTGCTGCGCCATAGTCCACACCGCGGTGAGGCCGGCGGGTCTTAAATATTGGATGTAATCGGTTGGGATTAAACCTGGAGGTCACCCGGGTTATTGGCAGTGGGTTTTGAGAGAATGCTTTGCGCATGCTCTTACCTTCTGGCGTGTAGTAGCTGATTGCGCCAGATTTATCTTCATACCGTGTCGCTCTTATCTGGCGCCGTCGTGTAATGAGTTCTGCAGCGTAAATTTGACCATCGCTGACTTTTTCAGCGTTGAGATAAAGTTCTGAATAAACAACAGTGAATCGATCCCCCTTACGAAGATCAAGGGTGAAATCGACGTCCCAGCCAAAAATATTGGCTAACTCCATGATAAGTGCGTCACTTAAATCGGCTTTTAGGCCCGCGAGGTAAAGGGAAGAGTCTATGTCAGCGCTGGCATGGCGAAAGCGGGTCTCTACTGGCAAGTCGACTACGGCAGCTTTCGGTGGAGTTGTATTGAGGATGATTTCTAGACGAGTGAGTGGGTCTATCTCGTAGCGGATCTGCTCAAGTCCGGTTTTGGTTTCGTAGAGTTCCAGCAGATGTCCGGGTTTGATGTGAGTGAGCTGCTGGGCCGCAGGTCCGGTGAGCATGATGTTGGCAACCATCGATGCAGAGTGCCCCAGTCGCTGCATCGCAATTGCAAAACTATCGCCAGCCTTAATTCGTTCCGAACGCCATTTTATCGGGGCTGTTTCGATTGTGTCCGATGGTTCTATTGATGGGGAGGTTTTCTGTTGTGGAGTAGATTCGGTAGTAGTTGATCCTGCAAAGGGTAATGGCAGTGGTGATAGCTGCATCTCAGAGCCGAGCAATTGTTGGCGATATCGAGCTGAAGGCTCGGAATTCGGTTGAGATGAGTCGTTACTGCCGAAAAGTACCATTATTAGTAGACTGAACCCTGCTGTGAAACAAATTGTCAGGTTACGATTCAAGGCAGGCAGCGACCGACCAGTGTTTATCCTGCGTGCAGCGAGTTTGTAGGGTTTGCGATCAAAGGAGAGCAAGTCGGTCTTGCCTTGATGTTGGTTATTGATGCGAGCGGCCAGGCTGTTCGGCAGGTTAAAATATAGGCATCATTTTATAGCGACTATATCTTAGGTCTGCACTATTGTTCCATGACTGGTTGGTTTGGCCTTGCACTGCCGCTCCAGAGAGCAAGACAATCTGCGTCCCACAGTGGATCTAAATGGTGGGCGTGGGTAGTCAATTCCCGACGCAAAATGAACCTATTCCTCGTTGAGCAACTTCCGGGCTGATCTTGTGGTCGGTTACGCTGGGTTTCTTGATTCGATAAATACTTAAGCAGTAGAGAAAACAGATGTCTGTGAGTTCCATGCCGTCGATCGATGAACAGCTTGCCGTGATTAATCGTGGAGCAGAAGAAATTATTCCCGAGCAGGAGCTTATTGAAAAACTCAAGCTGGGTCGGCCCTTGCGAATCAAAGCAGGTTTCGATCCAACTGCGCCAGACCTGCACTTGGGTCACACCGTGTTAATCAATAAGTTGCGCGCTTTTCAGCAGCTTGGTCATCACGTGATATTTCTGGTGGGCGATTTTACCGCTCGAATTGGAGACCCAACTGGCAAAAATGTCACTCGAAAACCGTTAGAAGAAGAGCAGATTATGGAGAATGCCCGTTCCTACCAGGATCAGGTGTTCAAGATCCTCGACCCTGAACTAACCGAGGTTGTATACAACTCAACCTGGCTCGAACAGCTTGGCTCAACCGGCATGATCAAGTTAGCGGCCAAATATAATGTGGCGCGTATGCTCGAGCGAGACGATTTCAGTAAGCGCTATAAAAGTGGTCAATCGATTGCCATTCATGAATTTCTTTATCCATTAGTCCAGGGCTATGACTCGGTTGCACTTGAAGCAGATATTGAATTAGGTGGGACTGATCAGAAGTTCAACCTGTTAGTAGGGCGTCACCTGCAGCAGCTAGAGGGCCAGGTGCCTCAGGTCATTCTGACCATGCCTATCCTCGAAGGGTTGGACGGCGTGCAGAAGATGTCTAAATCATTGGATAACTATATAGGTGTCTCTGACCTACCTGCTGACATGTACGGCAAGGTGATGTCTGTGTCAGATGAGTTGATGTGGCGTTACTTTGAGCTGCTCTCGTTTAAGAGCAATGCGGAGATAGATGCGCTTAAAGCGCAGGTAGAGGCGGGCACCAATCCTCGTGATGTGAAAGTGCAATTGGCTATCGAGCTGGTTGATCGTTTTCATGGCACCGGCGCTGGTCAATCCGCTAGCGATGAATTCACCGCCCGCTTTAAGCATGGTGCGGTGCCGGAAGATGTTCCTGCTGTAGAACTAACCGCGCCAGCAGAAGGGATTCCATTAGCCAATTTATTGAAAGAGGCCGGACTAACCGCCAGTACATCGGACGCGCACCGTATGATCAAGCAGGGTGCAGTGAAAATTGATGGGAATCGAGTAGAGCCCGGTAAAAAACTAATTTTAGCGCCATCTGAGCATCTTTATCAGGTTGGTAAAAGGCGCTTTTGCCGCGTAACCGTTAACTAAAACAATGGTTTGGAAAGTAGTGCTTAACTAGCGACTTGCATCACCGTAAACGGTAATATTAAATCAAATCAAATAAGCGTTGACGGTCAGGAATAGGGCCCTATAATACGCCACCTCGCTACTGCCCACGGGCTCGGTAGCCGCTCTTTAAAAACTAAATCAAGCAATTTGTGTGGGCGCTTGCATTGATGCAGATTAATCGCATGAAACAAGCGCTAACATTGGTCTTTCGAGGCTGATATGAGCGTGAAAGAACTGACTGCTTGCAGTCAAACATGATACGTAACTGAAGAGTTTGATCATGGCTCAGATTGAACGCTGGCGGTATGCTTAACACATGCAAGTCGAACGGAAACGATGGGAGCTTGCTCCCAGGCGTCGAGTGGCGGACGGGTGAGTAACGCGTAGGAATC